>CAIYYT010000210.1 GCA_903930455.1 uncultured bacterium
CGTGCCGATCAAATCCGCCGGCAGCAGATCAGGGGTGAACTGCAGGCGCTGAAAATGCGCCTGAATCGCCTGACAAAGAGTCTTGATCGACAGCGTCTTGGCCAAACCGGGGACTCCCTCCACCAACACGTGACCGTCCGCCAACAGCGCCATCAACATCCGATCAATCAGATACTCCTGCCCCACAATGACCTTACTGATCTCCGTCTTCAGGCGTCGGATAAACTCGTGTTGCTTCTCAACCTCCGCCTGTATTTCTCTAATGTCCTGATTCACCTTTTATCTCCCGAAAGTTAGTTACACATAGTCTACTTTGTACGGCGCTATTTCAAGAGCAGTTCCACGATTTTTTCGGCCCGGCTCAATGCTTGCGTGCCTTCTTGCACATCCACCTTTCCCGATGAAAACTTCACCCCTTCGCAAAAATCGAACAAGTCCTTGCACAATGCGAGACTCTCTTTGTCAACATTTTTCTCTCCTAACCAGCGCAGCAGATCGGAGGACGTATGCCCCGACACTTTCGTTTCGTAAACGCGCTCCACTATTGCCACCACCAATCGCATGATCTCCGTCGAAAACGAGCGGAAATCCTGTCGCTCTGCGAGTTTTCTGATCTCCGCAAATCTCTGCCGATATTCGTCGCGCCAGTCAGTTGCACCCGGTTCAGATGGCGCACGGGTCTTCCTGCGTCGAATCAGCAGAGCCACGGCGATAATGATCATCATGGCAGCGCCAAAATAGAACACCGTGAATGAACCCGGCTTCTGAACCGGCTTTGGCTGCGCAACCTCCACCGCGATCGGCTCAGAGGTCAATGTATCGACCGACCCTCCGCTCTGGAATTCGACTTTGAATGCCGGAATCGTGATCGAACCGCTCCGTCCCGGAACCAGTTCGTAGCTGTATCGTCGGACAATCAACTCTCCTTGACGCTCAACGCTGCTCCCCGAACCACCGATCTGCAATCCGATGATTTCCGGCGGTGCTATCGGCGTCGTCTTGGTCGCCGGATCGGATACCTTGACTTCAAGCTGCAAATGGATTTTGTCTTCATAGGCGACACTCAGTCTGTCGACTGTTGCCTTAAACGACATCTCCGCCGAGGCAACGTTGGCCCAGAAAACCAAACCGATCAAAATCAAACGAACAAATTGCATAGCCGACTCTACGAATTCTACAAGCAAATGTCTTATGGTTCCCACTTGAATTTTCTATCCGATCCCTGCGACCGTAAGCGCCACCAGCGCTGGAATCATGACCAATTTCAGCGCGATTGATGCCCGCTTGATGTTCCCCTCACGCTTTCGAAAAACAAGCCCCGCAAAGATTAGCACTATTGGCAAGCTTACCGCAAGCGAAATCAGCAAAAGATATGTCGTCGACAGACCGCAAGCAAAATAGCTGATGTAGCTTGTTGCTATCATTAGACCGAACGCCGTTGCCGCGCAACACCGTGCGAAACCTAAACCCCACACAATCGCTATCGTACGTCGACCTGCAACTCGATCCCCTTCCACGTCCTCGATATCCTTGATGATCTCCCGTCCGAAATGGTATAGAAAGGTTAACGTGCCCGCCGCGATCAGCATCCCCTGTCGCATAGGCGATGCGTGAGTAATCAACCCACCTAGCAGGAACGCCGAACTGCAAATCGTCGCTACCCAGAAATTGGCCACAACCAACCACGAGGAAATCCTGAACGAATAAAGAAACAGTCCGACGACAAATGCCGCAAAAAACAACCAGATCGCAATGTCTGATCCCGCCAACGTGACTGCGCCCAGCACAAGACAAAGCAGGGCGCCGTTTATACCCTCCCAGGCCGACAATTTTCTTGCTGGAAACGGTCGCTCTGGTTTGTTGATCTTGTCGGCGCGGAAGTCGAAGAGGTCATTAATGATGTACCCGCATGACGCAATGAAAAAAGTAGCTATGGCGATCCTTGGTGGCAGATACAGACGCCCGGAGCCGAGCGCCACCGCCGGCAACAAAGTTAGCGCTGCGATCACGCCGTTAAGAGGTCGCATCATGATAACAATCGCGATCGCCTTCTTCAGAGTTTTCCCTCCAGACCCAGATGCACTAGCATTCTATTGATCCTCTTCTCCTCACCCAACGCCAGTTCAAACCGAAATGTGCCGGCTGTTGTTGTAACTGCCATACCGGCGCCGAAACCGGATAGACGCCGGTTACTTGCCCAAGTCTCAATGTAACAGTTGTCGCTGAACAGGTGCAACATCAAGTTACCGGCGGCATACCAGCGCAATTCGGTGGCACTGACAACTCCGAGACTCGCAAGAAAGCTATTCTCCCGATAACCGCGCAGCGATTCAATGCCGCCGATTGAAATCAGTTGGTCAACCGGAATCGGATCGAAGTCGGATGTTATCTGGAAATAGTGCATGCGCTGGAACACTACCAGCCTACCATGCAACGGCTGCCACAGTCTGAGATCGCCATCAAGATCTGTCGAATAACCACTCACTACACCACCGCCGACCGCAAACGATTTGCGATATGCTTTCGCGAGATGCTGCGTGAAATATGTGCCATGCATGGTCTGACGGATGTCATCCCGATGGTCAAACTGCGTGCTTAAATCCACCGCGAACACTCGCGCCGATGATGTTGTTCGGTTCTCTTCCGGTGTGATCTTGTCCCACCTGAACCCGGTGCCTACACTCCAGTCATCGCCAAGATGATAAACACCCGCCGCCTGTGCTGTGGTGCCTACGAACGACGAATCGCGGTCTTCTTGCGACAATCTGGCGCTCACATCAACCGGATAATCGGCGACATACGGAAAGAACAAATTGAAATTGAGCTTTGACGAAATCTGGTTTTGCCGGGACCAGAAGACACCCAACTCTTCACCTCGGCCCAATGGATTGATCAGACTGACGTTTACCTGACCGGCGATGGTGTTGTCTGGGTTCAAATATGCGAATCCCTCGAAAGCGAGATTGCGCTCGTCACGCAATGGCAAGGCGATGTCGACCGTGCCGCTATGGCTTTCGTAGGTTAGCGATGTCGCGCCTGCAGGATAGCAGTGGCGCAATTGCGAAAGCGTCTTGCGCGTCGCCGACAAGTCGATCTCGCGATAGACACCGCCGGACTTCAAATCAATTCGCTTCCGTAGCGGTTCCGGCCTTGTCGTTTTGAGACCCGGAAAGCTTATGCGACCAACTGCGACCGACGGTCCACTGACAATTCGGTACTGAACATTCACAACCGAATCACGGACCGTGATTTCCTCCATCTCCGCCTGTGCAAAAGGATAGCCGTTGTCGCCGAAAGCGCGGACTATGTCTCGCGTGATTTTCTCCAACTGCTCGTGCGTTAGCGGACTCGATCTGTCATATCGTTCTGCGATTCGCGCAGCTACGGTGTCGGTAAACCCAACTACCTGCAAGTTCGCCATGCAAAAGCGTTTGCCTTCACTAATCGTGAATAACGTGTCGATTCCCTTGACGCCGAAATTGCTTTTCGCCAGGAAGTAACCGTCATCAACATACGCTGAGTCAATGGCTGCGACTCCTTGTTCGATCGCACTGGTCCGATGCACAAGTGCGAGCAGCAACCTATTGCCGAAGTGGTGATTTCCCTCATATCTGACCGCAGCGTTGGTGATAGAGGAAATGAGTATGATCAGCGCCAGCAATTGTCTTTTCATTGGAACCTCGAAAGCAACTCAGTTCGCAGGAAGTAGCGATCCTTCTCTCCTTCGCGGATCTCCCCTTGGCCGGTCAGGCGAAATGAGAAATTTTCTGCGAAACTGAAGTCTACCAATATCGTCCCCCCGAGATGCGTGCCGACTGGAAACCCGTCCGCCATCTGCAGCAGAATCGTCCGCCTGTCAGCTTCACTGACGTGCAACACAAACACGGATGTCTCCACTCTCCCCTTGCTCGACAGATTGTAGTTGATCTTGGGTGTAGCCCGTAGGGTCGTCACTCGCAATGCCAGCGAATCCGCCCTTTCTCTAGCCCATTCAACCGTCGCGCCGACTTCCCAATGTCCCCGCATGTGCGTTCCTGACAGCTTCAACGAATGTGTCTGGATAGTGAGAGCATACCGACCCAATTGCTCATCAAACAGGTTCTCCCTGGTTCCAGCCAACTCGACAAAATCACGGGCGCCAACTCGTTGATTAAAAAGCAGCCATACCTGCTCGTCGTTTCTTTTCTGTGGGCGGGACACATCAAGCAGATTGCTCTCGCGTCGGTTGACAAACGAGAGTTCGCTTCGCAGTCCGATCTTCTGATCATAACGTCGCAGATGATACTCATCATGCCGCTCTCGAAAACGCGCACTGTCAGCCAAATACGTCAGAGGCGGTACCAGCCAGCGCGCCTCAAAGCGATTTTCATCATTGCCGATTTCATGCAGACTCGTCTCATAACGCACGGTTGTACCACGAGTAACCACTGACTTCCCAAACCTCTCCAGATCGGCGTCAATCTGAACTCGTTTTTCCGCCTCAATCGACGGCGTCAGGGTGCCAACCTGCTCGGTTACCACAATGTAGTCGCCATGAGTCTGTGCAATATAGACCGAGTCAATCAGCACATAGTCCCCCTGTCCCGGGTCAACCTTCAGGTAAGTCTTGTTGGTTTGACTGGTGCCGCGTCGATTGAGACGCATATTGGCGCTGACATCCAGAGTCTTCATGAGTTGCGGCAGGTCAAGATTGAGCATACCGGTCTGATAGGTCGTTTGGCGATTTTCTTGATCGGTAAACCGGTTCACAGTGGCATTGAGATTAACCTTGCCGCGGCCCCCCATTGTTCGATCTACAGCGAATATCAATGCCTGCTTGCTGTCAATCCGACTCCACGACGACTGTTTCTGCCAATTATCCCGTTGCCGTGCTATCACCGAAACCCCGGCATATTCCAAACCAATCTCCCCTTCACGTTTGCTGTTGTATGTCGTCGCACTTCCATACAATTCGATTTTGCGGTTGTCATAGTCCCCTTTGAGCATAAGGGCGACTGGATTTAACGCCAGCCGATAGGACGGTTTCAACTCTATCAGGCGATTCGCTCCTGTCTGGTCCTTTGCTGAACTCAGATTGAAATCAACACCGACGGTCGAATGTCCAACTTGCGCCAATTGTGTCGAAAGCCCCACCCTCTTGGATTCAAATCCGTCTTTCTCCGACGTGTAACCCGCTTCGACCCGCGATCGATCATGTCCCCCCAGACTAACAGTCATATCACCGAGATATCGTTGGCGATCGCTCAGCTGCTGGCTCTGACGTTGCCACAGGTAGTTCTCGTCCACATTGTCTAAACGCCCCATACGTGCAAACCCTGCTGGTAGATACTCCGCCGAGGCGTTCCCCTTTACGCGCTGTGAGTTGCTCCCATAAGCAAGCCCCAGATATCCTGCTCCCTTTGTATTACCGCCGTCTCCAATAGATGAGAATCGATTGCGATCATAAATGGAAACTCCCACCTCGCTCGTCAAACGTAATGAACGACTCGGAGCAATCTCCGATCTGACAACCGTCACCTGCACCGCCTCTGGCAACGGCAGCATCCTCACGGGCTGATAATTGCCTTGCCCCTTGCCGGCAAATTGATATCGTCCGCCTCCGAGATAAGTATAATCGCCACTTTCCACCTGACTAAACGTCACGCTGAAGCTGCCATTCCGATCTCCCACATAGACGAATACTGTGTCTTGCAGCGAATCAACCTGAGCGTCATAATCGCCGAGACCTGATCCGACATGTCGCGCCCCGGGAACGACGGCTTTACTCGCGTCATCACCCGCCCCCTGTAACACGGCGATATCAGAATCTGAGAGTGCAAAATCGAGCGGATCGTTCTTCGAACTGAGCAGCCCAGCATATCCGATCGATAGTTGCACCTTGTCGCCGGGCAACGTGTCGGTAAGGGCGCCAGTGACCAGCGTCTTGCGGTACTCCAGCCGCTGATACTCAAAATCTACGCGCACGCGATCCTGATTGTCAATCGCCGCACGACCGGTGAAATAGAGCTCACCGCGCAGATAATCGAAATAGTAATCGCGATCACGGCCGCGTGTTAGTTTCGCGCCATTGAACCAAACTGTCTCGGAGTTTTCAATGACTGCAATTCCCGACTCACCGTTTTTCCCCTGCAATCGGTACGGGCCATAGAAACCATCTGTCGTCGTGAATGTGTACTCGGAGAAATTCCCCGGCGGCACCGACACCGAGGATTCCACTGTCGCTCTTCCGGTACGGTATTTGACCCCCAACCCCTGCACGTTGCGACTCATATTGAGATAGCGAAAACGATCTTCCTTAAACTGATAGCTGCCGAATACGCCGCTCAGGCGACGTGATTCCACCTCAAGATACACATTATCAAGTTCGGAAAAACGCTTGGTGACCATCCGACTGTCGCGCAGACCACGATCAGAAAAACTCCCTTTGACAACTACCCCATTACCGATATCTCCGGCAAGCGTCAGCGCTAACCCCTGCGAGAGATTTGTTCTGCC
>CAIYYT010000211.1 GCA_903930455.1 uncultured bacterium
GCCTGCCGGATCATCGGCAGCGCGGTTAATACGATAGCCTGACGACAGCTTCTCCATCACCTTACTGATAGCAGAACCTGTGTTTGCCAGGTTGCGCTGGGCGTCCAGGGCAGCAATGTTGTGGTTGATGCGTAATGCCATCACAATCCTCCTTGAGTGTCCTTGTCGGATTCCTTACCGACGATTGGTTACTTCTGCTCGCATTGTTCCAGCCACGTCCTATGTCTGCCAAGGTCTGAGCAACTTAGACCTTCTAACCGTGAGAATTGCCCCCCTTCACTGCGATTAGCCAGCGAGCGGGTTTAATCAGTCAAACCTCCTTTTCTAAGTGTATTGGCTTGCTATCTTTCTTCGTTCGTTCATTAACTTTATCGGTAACAACCGCTTATTGTTTAGCTGACTGTCCCCATGTTTCCTCTATTAGCTTTTCGTCAGCTTCGACGTTGACTTTAGGATTCGCAGCCACTTTTTGTCTTCCTCATATCATTTGACGCCGTCAGCCGCAACCTCTTCTGTTCCAGTGGATTGGCAGCTTGGCTGTCAGCCGGTTGAGGCAAGTGCCTGATTTTAGTTCTCGTGCCGCCGGACTGATACATGGCAGCCCTCTTTATGAACAATTCAGCAGTCGATGACGTGAACAACGATGTTGATGGAATCGCGAGAACTCTGCGGCAACTCGGGATCGAGGATATCCCCCTGAATGATCCTGACATTCGGGTGATTTGCCAACTCCGGCTTCCGCAGCAACGAATTGCGCCGGAAGTTGTCGTAGATGATGCGGTTATCATCCACCAGTCGTTCGGCCAGCGCCGATCAGATGAATCTCGCACCACCCGTGATGAAGATCGTTCTGTTCTTAATCATGATACCCTCATCTATCCGTTTGCTTGCAGAGTCCTTGTTTCAGTACCACTGACAATGTTCCTGCCAGATAATGCCTCAAACGGCGCCAAGTAGTGAAAGCGATAATCGCGTTTGACCTGGTCCACTGAGGACTGTAACACTTCGTTTCGGTTGTTAAGAATCTTGACCAGATAGTGATGACTGCCCCCTGTTGCGCCCCATGACTTCTTGAATTCATAGAGCGCCGTCTGACTGGTCGGCGAAGCCTGCAAGTTGAAGTAGCTTACACCTTGTTGCTTTGCCCATGCTAAAGCGTGATGGAAGAGGCAGGTGCCGGCCTGGATGTCATCGCAGTCGCGGTCGAAAATGCTCGGGTAATAGTCGGCGCAATACCTGTTATAGACAATGATTATTCCTCCGAGGTAGCGATCCCCGCTAACCGCACTGAAAAGCTGGAAATGCTGTGCCGGTAGGAGATGTTCGCACATCGTTGTGAAATAGCCATATTCAAGCGGGATCGCTTCAAGTTCCTCCATGCGTCGCTCATAGCAGCGATACCAGGCCGCCAGCATCTTCTCGTCCGACGACTCGTCGATCGCGACTCCGGCGTCCTTCGCTTTGCAAAGGTTGCGCTTGAGATTATTGCGGAACTTGGACGTTGTGCCGAATAGGAGTTCTCGACTCAGATCGATATATAGAATTCGATTGCCGGTAACAAAGTCGAAGTGCTCCTCGCTGGGTTCGTCGTCCGGCGAGAAAGGTGAAGTACAGATCGAGTAGACGTCGCAGAGACTCTTGTAGTGTTCAAATACCAGTTGCATCAGAGCGCTGCGTGCTTCACGCTTGAGCTCCGGCTGCAGGAACATGCCGGAATAGCTCGCTGGATAGGGCAGCGACTGAATCAGGTTTTTGTACTGCAAAGCCAAGACAAAGCCAACCGGCTGATCGTCGGCATATAGAGTAACCGAGCGATCAATCTCCTGCGAATACGTCTTTAGAAAATCAAACCACGCCAGAGAGTTCTGCACTTGATGTTCATTGGTTTGAAAATACCGAATCACAAATTCACGATCCATAGCCCCAACCCGGTAGTCGGTCATGTTTTGGCTCCTTGTTTGGCAAGTCTGGTGAGCGCCGCCGATGTGGCGGCCAAACCTCTGAGTTCTTCCAGCATTGTTCGGGCAGGTTCAAAGCCGGGGTCTAGCGTCAATGACTTCTGATACCCTTGTCTGGCGCTTTCAACATGCCCAAGTTTCAGGTAACAGTCGGCGAGAAACGCCGGCAACTCGGCAGAGTGCGGTTGCAGCATGATGCATCTTTCAACATACCGCAGTGCATCCGCGTGCTGCCCGAGTTCAAAATAAAGTCTGGCCACGAGATAGAGGATGTCGAAGTCCTCGGGTACATGGTCGAGGTAGTTCGTTAGCTTGCGTACGGCGTTGGCATGGTCTCTCACCTTGAAATATGTATAGCCAAGGTTCCTAAGTGCGATCGCCATCTGCGGTTCAATCGCCAGAGCGCGGCTGTAGCTGCGGATGGCGTCTTCGTATTCGTGCAGCTTGAAATGGCAGTTACCCAAGTTGTTGGCGACTTCGGCGTCATCGGAAAACCGCTCTTGCATTGTCTCATAGACTTGCATCGACTCGCGGTAGCGCATCAGCCCCATCAATATTTCGGCTTTGGTACCAAGCTCGTCGTGGTCGTTAGTACCGGTCACCAATAGACAATCAATCCAAGTAAGCGCCCTCTCCAGATCGCCCGCTTCCCGCTCGATCCGTACTAACAGGTTCAAGGCATTCTGATTCTCGCCGTCGCTTTCGAGTATGCTCACGCAATGAGCGCGAGCGACGCCCAACCGCCCTTGACTGCGCGCAATCTCAGCCAGAATACTGCGAGCCGTCAAATCGTTAGCGCTGTTCGCAAGACGTTTCTCGGCGTAATTTCGGGCGGATTCAAAATCATTCGCACGGTAATGCAGCATCGCCAAATGCGTCAGGACATCGGCGTAATCCGGTTTGTAGTCAAGAACCTTCTTGAAACAAACAATCGCCTGCTCGTTCTGCCGGAGTTCTTCATAGATGAGCCCAAGCCGGAAGTAAGCGGTCGCTTGATCGGCGGCGTGCTGCAGAATGTAGTTGGTGATTTCGGCGCCGGGATCATAATCATCGACTGCCTGGAGGAACCTCTCATAGGCTGCAATGGCTTTGGGGAAATCCCGCCGGGCTGCGTAGAGAAGTCCGAGACTAAAGAGCGCATCGATGTAATTTGGATCGATGGACAGCGCTCGCCGAACACAGGCTTCGGCCTGATCATATTCTTCCAAGAAATAGTAGGCGGACACCATCTGGTCCAGAGCCATGAGTTGGATGTGTCGCTGGCTTTGCAGGGTAGGATCGGACAATTCAACGGCACGCCCTGAGTGAAACAGGATCTCGTTGCACACGTCCGGCGGCAGCGTCCCATATTCTCCCCTGATTAGCTGCGAATAGTTAAAATGGCTAAAGGCGCTATTGGGGTTGTCCTCCAACTGCTTTTTCAGAAGCGCTTTGGAGCGCGCGAGCTTCCACCTCATCTTGTCTTCCGCAAGTCCATAGCCATAGTGGACTATGCGAATGTCGCCCCGCAAGACGGGTTCCCCGACCGGCAAACGGAGTTCATTGTGAACTATTCCTTCATAATGGCAATTCAATTTGCGTCGCCAAAGGCGCACTGACGGGAGGAATGATGTCTCTATGTTTGAATCAAGCCGACAGTTATGCACCGAGAGCGAGACAATGCTATAATCCGGAATTCGCGTCGCTTGCCTGAGTTTGGCGTGGTCTTCTCTGGTCAGCACTTCATCGGCGTCAAGGATGAATATCCAATCGCAGGTGGCGTATCCCAACGATTGATTACGAGCCAGCGAAAAATCGTTTTCCCAGGGATGATGGTAGACACGCGCTCCGTATCGCTTGGCGATCTCGACGGTGCGGTCTTCCGAGCCGGTATCGACGATGATGATCTCATCCACCAGTCCGCTGACACTCTCCAGACATTGCGCCAACATCTCTTCTTCATTCCTCACAATCATGCAGAGCGATATCGTCTCCTCACCGAGGAACTCGAGCGCCAGCTTCCGCAGATCATCCTTATGCGAGCAATAAACCAGTCCGTCGGAAATGGCACGGCGTCTTCCGGCCGTGTCGCCGAGATGCCCCAGGACTGTCGCCAAATTGATGTATGATTCCGGATTGTCTTTGTTGACCTCAATGGCGCGGATCAACAGCGCAATGGCTTCCTGATTGCTGCCAAGATTGTGCTGCGACACTCCGACGCGGTTGAGGAAATTGACTTGTAAGGCTATGGCATCCTTATAGTCGGCACAAACTTGCTCAAGTCGATTCGGGTCCAGCAGCGGTTCGCCGATAGTAATGGCTCCGGCAAAATCACGATATTCATAGTTGACCAGTGTCTGCAACAGTCTGTCATCATCGTTGATTGCTGAAGTTGCGACAGTAGACATCCAGTCGAAGGCAGCGTTACACTTATTCACACGATACGCCGCCCAAGACGCCATCTTAACAGTCTCGACCGGTAATGTATTGATGTCGGAGCCGGTCGCGCCCACGAGCTGGGAGAACATATTGTAGCAGGTGTCGAATGCGTCGAGAGCATACGCTTCCCGAATACGTGCGACAGTTTGATCAACCGAATCGACTGCGCATACCGTGGAACCGTCCTTTGGATGCACTCGCTTCGTTTGCTTCTTAGCCATTACAAGGTTCCTTCCGCGTCGCTGCTGAGAGTACAGTTGTCGTTTGCGCGGCTTCGTTCTGCCACTTATGAGCTACTTCGTCGTCAGCATAGCGCGACAGATAGGTTCCCATCACCGAGCGGAAACTGACGAGATCCCCAGTCCGAAGCAGAAACTCGAAGCAATTTTCGAAGACTTTGCGTGTCGCACCGGGAACAGTGACCGCCAACTTGAAAGCCGTCGTTGCATCCCCGACATTGCCGCACTGGTCTTCAAAAACCGCGACGTCGTTGAGGCTGTCAGCGTCACCGGGATCGACATCGACCAAACGTTGAAGCATATCTCGCGTGGCCATCAACTTACCTTCGCTCCAATACATTAGCGCCAGATCGTGAATGACATCCTTGTCGGTAGGCGACAATTGCAGCGCCCTCAGCAAGGAGATCTCGGCGTTCGCAGTATCACCTATCTGCAATGACAACAGCGCGGCTGCCGTGAGCAGCTCGCTAGAGCCGGGAACACGGTTGACGGCTTCCCTCAGGAGAGAAGCGGCGGTGTCAAGACGGCCGGCATTGATTTCCCGTGACGCTTTGTTGATTATAGTCTGGATCTGGTCACCAGCATCCACTCCCATCCGTGGAAGCGGCGATTTGGTGCGGGCTTTTGTCATGCGTACTCCTATGCATGCCCGTGCATCACTCCATCACTTGAGGGTAGAGATCGGCTCGTAGCCGCGGTGAATCATCTGACTCATCGTGTCAACTCCACGATCGCCACCGGATGCCGCTCCTTCAGTTTCTGAATGTGAGACAGTTGTTCAGTGATAGAGTGTTGAACGGAATATTCGCTGTTGGTAAGCACCAACTGCTTGGCTGTTCTATTAGCTGCGTTTATCAGGATTGGCCCTTGCAGATTGGCCGCCATTTGCTCGATCTGCGGCGGAATCGTTACGATAACGAGAACCTCGACATCATGCGGGTCGTTGACACCGATATCAGCGACCTCTTTGGCGTGCACTTCTACGCGATAGTCGGGGAAGAAGATAACCGGATTGACTACCACAAAGGCCAGATCCGGTGCGTCGACGCACTGCAGCCAACGAAACGGCTGCGAGTCGGCGTGATCGATCATGACATACTGTTCCAGTTCCTCAAAGCCAAGTATTCCCTTCGGAAACCTGATGATGTCATCGTCCGTAATCTCAATGGGCCCAAATTGACGTGTCTCCAGAAACATCTTACCTCACTTGAGAAAATCAAGAAGTGATGGTTGTATTATCCTCGCCGCCGCATTGAGCGCCGATTGATAGGCATTCTGCGCCATCGCCAGATCAGTGATCAGCTTGGTCACGTCGGCGTCTTCCACATCGGAAAGCAGCTTGGTATAGTTGAGATCATAATCCTCCAACCGACTTAGCGTCGTCTCCATGCGGACGACTTTGGCTCCGGTTGACGCACGTTGGTTGAGCACCGTGTTCAATGCAGTATCGAGTGTGCCGACCAGATCGGATACCGCACTGCGGTCATTGTTGTGAAGCGACTGGACCAGCAACATCATACTCCCGAGCACGTCCGCGGAGCCAAACACTCCCAGGGCGCTGGCTGCACGCGCATCATCGGCATTGCTGACGATCAACGTCCGCGTTGGATCGTTGTTAGCTATCTGAATTCCGGTTTGATCGGCGTTGATCGATGCCGTAATCGCCAAACCCGAACTGTTGATTGCATTGAGCAAATCCTGCACGGTCGTGATACCGGTTGAAGTGTCGATTGTTACTGCGGCATCACCTTGGGCAATTCGAATTCCGCCTCGCGAAATGCCGCTACTGTTATTCAGTTGTGCCAGGGTCGTGGTGGGCAGCAGTTGCGGTGACAGACCTTCGCCGACAAGGCTTCCCGTAAACGTACCCAGCAGCCCGATGTTTGCTGCGGTGGTCTCACCAGTGGCGGTCTCGGCCACTTCGAAGCTTGGCTCAGGATTCAGGTCCTGACCATTCAATACCGGATCAATGGCGCCAGTCAATCCGAGATTGGCCGCCGTAAAATCATAGATGCTTATTTCTTCGGTATATAGTCCCAACGGTATGGCGTTTGTATCAGTGATGTCGATACCCGTACCCGCCGCATTGATGGTTGCCGTGACACCGAGTGCCGCCATTTGAGTGTTGATCGAAGCGATGGCGTCACCAACCGTGACATCTCCGGTTAGATCGATTGTGACACTGGTTGTGCCGGACTGGTTGCGAATCACAAACTTGCCCGGCAGCATATCCACACTACTTCCGTGATTGAGACTGGCCAGAGGCGTGGTCGCATTGATTGTCGGATTATCGGTCGCCACCAGACGCAGGTTGTTGCCTTCGGCACCCAACGAGGCTGTAACATTTGTAATTCCACCGGCGGCCAATTGCGCGTTGATCGCCGTGATTGCATCGCCGATTGTGGTAGCTCCAGAAATGTCCACCGTGACTGTGTTGTTGAGGTTGAGATCCTTCACCGTGAAGGTTCCCGGGACCAAATCAACTCCCTGGCCGTGATTTAGAATCGCCAGTTGTGTGGTCGCGACGATACCCGGTTTGATATTCGCCTTTGCTCCGATCACGGTAAACGGTTTGGTCAATAGGTCCGAACCGATCGTATTGATCTGCACCTTTGCTTTGCTATCGATAGTATAATTGATTGCTCCGGAGTCGCCCTGATAGACAACACCAACCGATGTCGACTCGAACGGCTGCGTGCGGGTTCGATAGCCGGAGAATATGTAATTGCCCTGAAGCTGTGAGTTGCCGGCCGCCAGAATCTGGTCCAGCAACGATTGCACTTCATTGGCGGAGGCTTCGCGCGAGGCGGCATCGTTGGTGTCGTTGGACATTTCCACCGCAGCACTATGCGCGCTGCTAATAGCAGTGTTGATATCGCTCAGCGCCGAATCGGCGGTAGAGAGCCACGTTTGACCGATCGCGATATTGCTCTTGTATTGCGTCAAATCGTTCAGACGCTCGCGGTAAGAAAGATCTTTGATCGTACCCACCGGATCGTCAGAGGCTTTGTTGATCCTCCGGTTGGTCGACATCTGATTTTGCAGCACGTAGAACCGGTTGATGTTTTGCGCCAGGTTATAGACTACCTGATTCGCAATCATCTCATTGGTGACTCTCATATTCCCTTACTCTTCATAGTAGACAAATCCCTGATCAACTCTGGTTGGGAAGCTCGGTTCATCCTGCGCTTTATCCGGACTGCCACCTTTTCCCGGTCGCACCAAGTCAATCCCCTTTCCGACTTGAATCTGCTTCTTGTCATTCACGATCACACCTATGGCTTGCCTTCCGGCCTGATATTGCGTTTGTGCTTCTGATCCCGATACTCCAGTTCTGTCTTGGATGCGCCGGGCTTCATCTCGCTCTTGAACTTGTTCTTGAGCATGTTCACAACCGACATCAAGTCTTTCTTGCCCGCCTGTGCCGCTTTCCGGTTCTCGGCTTGGATGCGGACGTACACCTCTTCGCGGTGAACTACCACTTTCAGGGGCGCGTCAATACCGAGGCGAACCTGACGGCCGTATATGCCCAGCACGGTGACTTTGATGTTGTCACCTATCGTGATTGATTCACCTAACTTCCGTGTTAGAATGAGCAATCCACCCTCCGTGGTTGGTTATCTTGTCGTGCCCATGCCGCTAATGATAGTCTCCAAAGCGGAGTCGATATAGGTTATCATGCGCGCCGATGCTTCATAGGCTTTTTGATATTTCATCATATTAGTCATTTCCTCGTCAACCGATACTCCCTGCACCGATTGCTTGGCGTTGTCCAGTTGTGTTGCCAGCAAGTTGTAATTGTCCTTGAGATTCGACGCTTCTTGCGTCTTAATCCCCAAAGTCCCCACCAGACCCGCATAATACTCGCTGATCGTCTGGGTGTTGGCAGATAGGACAGTGCTGGATCTAAGTTCGCTGATCGCCTGGGCGTTTCGTGTATCTCCCGGCGCTCCAGAGATAGCAGCAGCGGCAATCAGATTCGGATCATTCTCAATTTCCGTGTTTAGCGAGATTGTCATGGCCGTCGTGTTGTAAGGCGAGAAGAAGTTGATACCGGTGGAGCCGTCCGCGCCGACACCGCTGCGGTGAATCGTATTCACCTGCTCGACAATGGTCTTGGCAAGTGAATCGAGGCCGCTTTGGTATTCCGGCACCACTTTGTCACGCAATTGCTGGAGCGCATACAGTTCGCCTCCGCTAAACTCGATATCGAAGTTTGTATTCTCCCAGACAGCCCGTGTGACAGTGGAATTTCCACTCTGTTCAATCTTGGCAGTAATACCCAGGGCATCGCCGCCGTCAACCAGAGCCATGGAACCTAACAGCACTGTCAGAGACCCATTGGACCGTTCGATCGTACGCACCTGCGTAAGCACTGATAGATTGTCAACCAGCAGGTCGCGCCTGTCGCGCAAATCATTAGCTTTGTCTCCGGCGAGTTCTGCTCCGACGATCTGCTTGTTGATGGCGGCAATCTGGCCTCCCAGTTCGTTTATCTGCTGCACACGATTCGTTATTTCGGAATCAAGGCTCGCTCGCAGATCATTTAGCTGCGTGGCGTGTTGTTTGATTGAATTGATAAGCACATTTGTCTTCTCGATGACGGTGCTACGGGAAGTCGGATTGGTTGCCAGATTCTCCCAGGCGTTCCAAAAATCGGAAATCGACTGGGAGAGACCTGTGTCGCTAGGTTCGTTGAAGAATGATTCGACCTGCGACAGCGTCTTGTACGTTGTTTCCCATTGAGTCTGATTGCTATTGGCGCCACGATACTGCTCGGTCAAAAACAGATCGCGGATCTGACGTACGCTGTCGGCGAGTACGCCCGTACCAACGCTCCCCTGAGGAGTGTCCGCTGGATAGCTGGCAATCATATTGACCCGCTGCCGCGAATAGCCGGGTGTCGTTGAATTGGCAATGTTGTGCGACGCCGTATTCATCGCCAACTGCTGCGCCATCAGCGCCCGCTTACCGATTTCCAGTCCCGAGAACAGTCCCGGCATTCCTATATCCTCCGATCAACAACAGCTAGACGACCATTGCTGACGCGCTTGCTCTTATCGGCAACGTATGTCGCTTCTTTTTCCCCCGCCGCAGAGAGGTACGTCAAGGTGTTGTTGATGTATTCCATTGACTTCCGAATCAGGAAGTCATTTCGCGACTTGATGGTCGAAATCTGGCCGTGGAGACCTGTCAGAGTTGCCTGAAGTGTCCGCAACTGGTTCAATTCCGGCTCGGCTACCAGTTTGGCCAACTCAGTCAGATTGATATCATTCGAGTCACGCTTCAACTCATGCGACAAGGTTCGCACCAACTCGGCGCGGCGCTTTTCAGCCCGCGACGTCGTCAGAGCCAGCCTTTCCTGTTCTTGGGTGACGCTGGCCAGAAGCTCCATATCGTTTGCGACCAGTGCTTCCTGTTGACGATTCAACAACTCAACAAAAGTCTCAAAAATGACGACCTCTTCTCCGATGAGTTTGATCAGTTGTAGTATCTTCTGTTCCAAACGAGCTCCTCTTAGTAATCTTTTCGGAACATCTCGCTAATTACTTCACTCATTTGCTCTTCGAAAGATCAGAAAGTATCGTTTCGACATACTTGCCTGTTTCGGCAAACGGGACTTTACCGCCATTCCGCACCACGTTCGTCGGA
>CAIYYT010000212.1 GCA_903930455.1 uncultured bacterium
AACTTCTCGAAGAAGTTCGCCGCCAGTTTTCCGGTAAGAGCCTGTTGTGCGAGCCCTCGCAGATGTGTGTCGTCCGTCAACTTGAACTGATACCAGTTGTGGGCCAGCGGGTATTCACCCAGACCGGCTGGATTCCAGTGGCTCGTGGAGGCATCGTCTGCGATGGCAACAAAAGCTTCTCCCATACCGGCGGCACGTGCATTTGGAGCAATGCGCAGAAACAATACTGCCGCATCGCTGACCGCAGACTGCGCCTCGGATGCGAAGAATCCTCCCCACATGATGACTATCAGTAGTAAAACCAAGAATCGTCTCATTCTCAAGACTCCTTTATACGGGTAAAGCATATACAATCTACTTCATTACCACAAGCTTACTGGCGGACGCAACCCTCTTGCTATCTGTGGTATTAGCCGACTGAGCGGACAACCGGAAGATGTAGACGCCGTTGGCAATCAGATCGCCATCAGCGTCGCGCACATCCCACCGCACATCATCGTGATAACCGCTGCTATGTGGCAAGTCATCTATTGACATTATCTCCAAACCGGAGACAGTGAATATCTTCAAATTTACGTCGGTCGCCTCTTCGGACAGGATGTAGGCAAACTGGCACTTGTCGGCAACCGGATTGGGGTAGCAGAGAAGCTGCGTGATCTCCAAACCGCTCGTACTGCTCACCTTGAATGACAATTCCTTCTGGTTGGAATTGTTCGCCGAATCCCACGCTTTGACCCTCAACCGGTGCTCTCCCGGCGTCAATTGCGGCAGGGTCATGGTCGCCTTACCGCGCTGATAGCTCCCCGCATCGTACGCGAAGCTGTCGGTCAGAGCGAAAGTCATCTCAGGACTCTCGTCAATGACTACTTCGATCGTGTGTCCGATATCGCCGCTCAAATTGATTCCCAATGAATCGAATAATTCCATCGTCACTCTGGCATTCTGCGAAACCTGCGCACCGTCCCCCCTGGTTGGATCATCAGCAAAATAGACCGCCAGATTGGGTCCGGTTGTGTCTGTGACATCCTTGTTTATGCTGCCGATTGCGATCGGAAACATATAACCCGAGGCGCCGCTGGTGCTCGACAAAGCATAGCTGCTGATGCGAGCTCGCCTGCCTCCATAGCTAATATCCTTGGGAACCACGAACTTGAGATTGAAGCGACCATTGGTCACCTCAACCTTTCCGCGATAAATCTCCGGACCATATTCCTTGTAGCTGACATAGAGAGATGGGAAATCACGCGTCCTCTCGTTGTCGAATACGCTTACGCTCATGTTGCCGTTGAAGTTGCTCTGCAGCACACTGTCCTTGTCTTCCACCTGTCCCGATAACTCCGTTACGGTTAGTGCCACCAGAGAATCCGGCTGGAAGGTCACGAAATTGATCGTGTTCGGCGCCACGCCGAGTCGGGTCAGCGGGTCACCAAGGTAGATGTACTTGCGGTCGTTGTCGCTTGCATCCCAGCTTCCCTGTCGTAGTAGCTTGGCGACAAACACTGCCTCGGCGATGGTGTAATTCTTGTCCGAGAAAAGCTGCCCGAAAGCCGCTTCATTAAACAAAAAGTTCGGACGCGAGTAAACCAGGCGGGTTGCAGAAACTGTCCCTACTGCGCCGCCGGCGGCATATCGCAGGAATTCCTCTCCCATGCCCTCCGCCAACGGGTCATCAAAGAAACCGATCGAACAGGAGGCATTGAATATTAGCGGTAGGCGGTCTGAATTCTGTAGACGTGGGATGTCCTGTATTCGCCGGAACATTCTTTCGTCCGCCCATAGATTCGGGCTGCCGTGCCCGACGTAGTTGACCAGCAGTGTACCGTTGTTGAACGAACGGATGATCGCCTCGCGGGCGCCCGGCTTTTCGCTGCCAACATAGGGATAATCAATACCATATATTTTGTCGAGATTAAACTTCGGCGGAATGCTCCCGTTGGCCAAATTCTCGGAATCGATGGTGTGTTCCCTCTCATTCGACGAGCCGGCATGATTCTGATCATCCGCAATCAGCGTTATCAAGTTACGCCACGGACCACTATTGCCGGCCGCGTCGTAGTTCTTCATCTTTTGTGCCACCGTCAAAAACTCGGCAGCCGTCTTGACCGGCCAGCGCGCTATTACCATATCCACACCACGATCGGTCGGATAGGAACTGTCGGGATCAAGCTCGTATGGCTCACCGAAATAGACGAAATTCTCGTCCGAGATCGTCGAATCATCCGCCACGATGTACGGGGGTATATAGTTGACGCCTCCGGTACCCTGATTGTTGCGGAAGTCGTAGACACCATCGCCGGCCAACAAACAGAATGACGGCTTGGCGCCGCTCCAATGCTCGTATGCGAATTTCAGGAAATCACGAATCGCCACCGGATCAGCCATCCCGCCGGAGAATTGCGCATACACATCCGAGATGCGCACAACACGAACGCGAATTCCATCATGGTTGCTACGGTATGCTGCGAAATCGAGCGCCTGGCTGTAGAAATTGTCATGGGTGATGATAATCAGATCAGCGGCGTTATTCGCGGAGCGAATATCATCAATCTGAGTCGGCACGATGGAAAACGGCTTTCTCGTGCCCGCTTCGTTCGCCACTGCAAACACTCGGCCCTCGTCGTCGCTCGGCGTTGCCGAATAAACCGCATTGTCACTGCCATAGGCAACAGCAATCCGCCTTTGATCCTGCAATCGGGTTACATCGAGAACAGATGTATTCGTCAGCGCGTTTTCTATTCGATACGAATGCGCAGAGCCGGTCGAGTCACCAATGAAAACAAGCTCTCCGCTCGACGGGAGTCTCAGTGCACGATTATAATCGATCTCGACAAAATCCGTCAAGTTACTAAGTGCCGATGCTGTCAGAGTCAAACCAATCTGATTGAGTGCCGAGTCAAAGTGGCTGCTATGGAAATAGAAATAGGGCAAATGCACCGAGTCAACCGACAGATCAAGAGTGTTCAGTCGCACGCTGACATTGCTGGCAATTGCCTTCACGCGAAAATTGTGCGTTGCTCCGCTTAATGGCGCCGCTAGGTTCAGAAACATGTCAACCGTCGGATTGTCCGACCAGTACCAGTGGAAATAGTCCATGATGCCAAGGTCACCTGGAGGGTCGGCAAGGACCTTCTCTTCTTCGAAATGCAGTGGATCGACGAAGGTCTTGATTGTGTCAGATGTCGGCGTGTCCGCCCCATTCACGAGCGTCATCCGCTTCGGGCTCCCCGTAAACGAGCCACCATAAGTTAAATAGAATACATTGCGGTCGCCATACGGATTAAGGAGGTACTGCAACGTATCAGACCAATCCCAGAAGTCGGGACCGTTGGCGTAGAACATGATAAAATCGTCACCCCCAAACACGCCGTCTTCTTCACCGGATACGGTAATCGCCATCTCCTCAAGCGAATCGCGCTGCACAAGGTTGGACGTCGGCAACACCTTGCCGCTACCGTGGAACAGTCGGAGTGTGCGCGGATCGATAGCCGCGACAGCCACACCGGCAGTTGAAAGGTCGGTCCGATTGAACTTGTATATTCCCCGCGCCTTGATCGCAATGCGCACCCAGTTGCTCGATTGTGAAAACGGATTGTAGATTGCGGCCTTCTCTGCCGCTGCAACCTTAGGATACCACGCGGACGCCTGCTGCCCGTTAATTGCCAAATCGCTAATGATCTGGTCTAGACTGCCGTCCGGATTGGATTTAATCGTTTGTGCCGTCCCCGCAAATTGAATGCTGATGTCAGCCCCAACCACTTTACGCCATTCCGATCCCTGACGCACAACTTCCGGTATAAGAACCTTGCCAAGCATCTTCGAACGCACAAGCACGACCTTGCTCAGTCTGACTTGGAGCAACGAATCACCGATGGAGGCGTCTGCCGCCGGCGCTGAAACTTGGGCTCCCAGACTCAAAGAACTTGAAACTAACAGCGGCTTGGTTCCGGGAGGCGCCAGGAAGCAGACTACATGCGAGTTTATTGATGAAGTCTCTTCGATCGGAATGCCGATAGTCGAAACAGCACCGGCATGTCCACTGGCGACCGCCTTCTTTACGGCAGACGAAGAATCATTGAAATCGGCTTTGAACGACAAGCCGTTATCGGAAGCGGATAGTAACGATATGACGGCGGTTGATGAAGCGGACGCCTGAGCAAAAGTCAGGGTCAAGAGGAGTGCAAGGAGAGTTAAGATACTGAATCGCAACATCGTTCTATCAACCTTCTGTTTGAGCATTGGAGTATAAAGACCGGCAACGTCGATGTAAACAAAAAACCGGCGCTCCAAGATGCTCTCTCTGTTCGATGTCCTTCCGCCGCAGCGGAATTACACTTTACCTATCGGTCGATAAAACCTCTCTAATTCTCCTTAAGCTACATAGAATTAACGTTACGACTCGCCATTTGTCAAGCGAGACATCTGATTTGGTGCAATTTCCCTGCCGGAACTGTGTCAATACTCACGGAATCATTTAGTTCGGTGAGGCAACCGTTTCAAAATGAATAGGTTCCGTGGGCAAAAATCGGCGGCTCCAAAAGAGGCTGCGCCCGTCTGGACATTTTTCGTTGCACCCGCCTGCACAATTTGTGGTACAAACGTGCTTTAGATAAGTTGCAGGTGAGGCCAAAGAACACTATCAGGCATGCACTGCTTTCGCTTTCTCCGAAGTAATCAGCTACTTGCCCCTGTCGTTTGAATCAGCTTTCTCTCAAACCCACAAACGGTTAGCTCCTCGCGTACCACGATAAAATGATTGACGCGTATACCCGAAAATACTACTTTCACAGCTATGCTTAAGAGTGCAGAACTAAAGGAACTGGCAAAGCCGATTGAGGCCGACCTGCAGCGGTTTACCCGGCTAGAGTCCAAGACACTTAAGAATCAGTCGCCGCTGATTTTTGCCATTTCCCGGCATATCCTCGCAAGCCGAGGCAAACGATTGCGACCACTCTTTACCTTCCTGATCAGCAAAACGACCGGCTTCAAGTCCCCCTATCTGGTTGAAGCGGCGCTGGCGGTCGAAATGATTCACACCGCGACATTGCTGCATGATGATGTAATCGATGAGTCCGAAACCCGGCGCGGAGAAGTGACCGTCAACAGCAAATGGAATAACCTGATTTCGGTCTTGATGGGTGACTACTTCTTCGCCAAAGCCTTTACGCTGTTGGTCAAAACCGGCTCGAATGAGATGCTGCGGCGAGTCTCCATGGCCACCGAACGGGTTGCGGTCGGTGAATTGCGCCAGATCGAAGAATCGTTCAACTACGAGCTTACCGAAGAAGAATACCTGAAGATCATCGCCGACAAAACGGCTTCTCTGTTCCAGACTTCGGCCGTCTCACCACCGTTGTTGCATGGCGCGCCTGCTTCCATGGTAGGTCGGTTGGCGAATTTCGGCGAACATGCCGGCTGTGCGTTTCAGATCGCAGATGATTTGTTAGACTTCGTAGGTGAACAAAAACGCACCGGCAAGAAACCGGGGAACGATCTCGTTCAGGGCAAAATCACCTTGCCGTTGATCTATTCATTTGGAAAAAGCCAGACGCGCACGCGCCAGAGCATCATCAAGATTCTTGAGCGAGGATTGCAGGAGAGTGACTTCGAGCGCGTCCTCGATTTTGTTCACACCAACGGCGGTATCGATTACGCTCGTTCGCGCGCCAGTTCGCTGGCCGACAAAGCGCTCTCCTATCTCGAACCCTTCAGCGACAGCCGCCACTTCAAATCACTGGAACGACTGGCGACCTTTTCGATTAACCGTGACCTCTAATCCATTTGGCCGCGTCGCACCACCGCGCCGAGAGTATAAGTACTGAAATGCCGAATCTGCTGCTAATCGCCGGTTATAGTCTCGCCTTCACCTCCGTCTGGCTCTGGCTGGTCATTGTCGCGTTTGTGGCGGTAATCGTCGGCACCTATTTTTACTATCGACGCACCAATCCCATGCTGACCCGCGGTTTGCGAATCACGCTCGGCGTGCTGCGTGGTCTGGCCATGACGGCGCTCTTCTTCGTTTTTGCTGAACCGCTGCTCGTAGTCAAACACACCGACAGCAAACAACCGACCATTGCCCTCCTCGTGGACAACTCCGCCTCAATGGCGCAGAACCGCAACTCCGCCGATCAGTTCAAAGCGATCAACGACTACGTCAAAGATATCGCCGCCAAAGTTCCGGCCACGACGAAAGTCATTCAATACACCCTATCCGACACCATCAACGAAAACGGCCAGATCACCGGTGCCGTGCCGGTAACCGCCATTGGTGACGGACTCAACGACCTCGCCGAACTGTACGATGGCGCCAACTTGCAGGGAGTTGTACTCCTTTCCGATGGCGCCTCCAATGTCGGCCGCAATCCCGCGACCGAAGCCCGCAAGCTTGGCATACCGATCACCACCGTCGGTTTCGGCAGCCCGAATCCGCTTCCCGATATCAAGGTTGTTGAGGTCAACTGTAATCCCGTCGGTTTTGCCGGTAAGGAGTTTCCGGTTGAAGTCGTGATCGAATCACGCGGTTTCGAAAAACTTCGACTCCCCGTTCGTATCAAGCACGGCGACAAAGTGCTCGCAGAGCAGGACGTTGATCTGGTCGGCGATGGCAAACGACAGCCGGTGCAATTGGCGTTCGTCCCTCCATCCGAAGGAACACTAACTCTCGAAGCTTCCACACCATCACAGAACAACGAAGAGTCCGACAAAAACAACAGCCGACAGGTTCAGGTTAAGATCCGAAAGAGCCAGATCAAGATCCTCCTTGGCATGGCCTACTTGAATTGGGAATATAAATTCCTGAACAAAACTTTATCCGCCAAGAAAGATTTCTCCGTCGACACCTACGTCGACTCCAAACAACGCGTCGGCGGGACCGTGCCATTTCCGGAAAACATCGATGCCCTGAATGAGTATGACGCAATCATCCTCTACGACTTCGACGCCGACTGGCTGAACCGTCACAAGCAGTTATTTGATGCTTTCTTTGATCGCTCCGGTAAGGGCATGTTCTTCATGGCGGGCGAAAACTTCGGCGCCAAACCCAAAGCCGATTACGTGCGCCAATTGCTCCCCTATCAGTTTGCCGAGCGCGGACAGACAATCGTGCAAATGCCAACGCCATTTACATTGACTGAGCGTGGCAAAATACATCCCCTGCTGCGTCTTGGCGAAGACATCAACCAGACCCAGCGCGCCCTAGACGCGCTGCCACCGTTCGCGGGATACTTGCTCGCAACACAACCCACCAAAGAAGCCGTCGTGCTCGCGACCGCGCCATCGCTATTGATTGGCGAACCCGAGCAACCCATTATGGCGGCGCAGCGCTATCGCAACGGCAAAGTTGCGCTCCTTTCGGCCTTTCCACTCTGGAAACTTGATTTCCTCGCCAAGAGCGTGAATGAAGCCGACTCTTCCGTCGCGCGCCTTATGGAAAACATGGTCTTGTGGCTGATTGCCCGCGACGATGTCGAACGCATTGCGATTACCCCTGACAAACCGATCTTTATCGCCGGCGAAACCGTCCGCCTCAACGCGCGCGTGCTGGATGAAAGCTATGTTCCGATTGATGATGCCGAAGTTGAGGCCCGCTTGACTTCAGCCGAGCACCCCAAGGATTCGAGCATTGTCAGTTTCCAGATGGTGCGCCCCGGCAGTTATCTGGCAACGCTGCATTATCTCCCCTCGGGCAATTATGCAATCAGCGGCGTCGTCAAACGGGACAAGCAACAAATCGGCACACCCAGCGCGACCTTCACCGTCGAACCTTACAGCCTTGAAGACCTCTCGCACATCTCCGACTTCGATATGCTCAAACGCATCAGCGAAGTTTCCAGCGGACATTTTTACGCCGCCTCGGACACCGCCGCGATTCCGCGCTTTGCCGAACAACCGGTCAAGACAACCATCCGTCGTTCCGAAATCGCCTTGTTCGATCATCCCCTACTGCTCGGCCTAATCATCCTCGCCCTCTGTGCCGAATGGTACCTGCGCAAGAGATACCAGCTGATCTAGTTCACTGTAGCTGCAACCTTTTGCGGCTGTGCCCGATTGTCCTCGCATCGTAGGGGCATGGCGTGCCGTGCCCATATCTGTCATTTACGCGCCACCAAGAAAAACCTCTTGACATACTCCGCGAGAAATACAACCTTATAGATGATACAGTTCTCGAATATGTCGTGATGGTTCGTGCCGGTGCTTGGCGCTGACCTTATCATCTGGGAGACCGACGCAATCCTTGCAGAAGGCAATATGCGCATTCTCGCGACCGTCTTGACCATCACCGCAGTGTTTGCGCTGCTTATTCCCACAACGATCAAAGCCGAGCGCAGTATCGGTGAATTTCTGACGACTGATGGCCGCATCAATCTGGACGCCGCGCGACAGTCGGGTTATCAGGGCGCACTTGACCTGAGAGGATTCGAATCTCGTTTTGATCCCTCGGCCGGAGGGCCGATATTTCGTCGAGCCAAGTCCTCATCCCCGCAATCTGATTCGGACGATATCTATTGGGACAACAGCATTTCCCCGTCGCTTCCCGGAATCGGTGGCTTCGCTTACGCAGTTACAATTTACAACGGCCAGTTAGTTGTAAGCGGAGATTTCCAAATAGCCGGCGGTATCACTGCCAATAGTATCGTTTGCTGGAACGGCATCTCTTGGTCGGCGCTCGGTTCGGGGATCACCGGCGGTGTCTACGCTCTCACTGTCTATGGCGATAAGCTGATCGCAGCGGGGTGGTTTACAACGGCAGGAGGTATCAGCGCCAGCAGAATAGCCATGTGGGACGGGGTTTCTTGGTCGCCGCTTGGGTCGGGACTGGACGGTCCTGTTCGTGCCCTTACAGTTTACGATAGCAAGTTGATAGCAGGAGGAGATTTCACCATGGCAGGCGGAGGTAGTGCAAACAGGATTGCTTCATGGGACGGCTCATCCTGGTCATCACTTGGGTCCGGGTTGAATGAAGCTGTTTACTCAGCAGCTGTGTGGAGCGACAAACTCTATGCAGGAGGGTTCTTCGACACTGCCGGAGTCGTCGCGGCACCTAGCGTTGCGTGCTGGGACGGTTTCACGTGGTCGGCTGTGGGTACGGGAACGCCTTGGAGCGGAACGAAGGCACTCGCCGTGTACAACAACATGCTTGTGGCAGGATCTTTTGTCGGCGGGCAGGCACGAGTGGCATCCTGGGACGGGACAAAGTGGTCAGTCTTGGGGTTGATGGGTCATGAGGTTCATGCCTTTGCTGTGTACGACAACAAGCTAGTTGTTGGGGGAAGCTTCACTACTGCTGGAAGTGTGAGCGCAAAGTACATCGCATCTTTCGACGGATCCTCCTGGTCGCCGATGGGAGAAGGGCTGTACTCAAACGTCGAGGCCATTGGGGTCTACGAGAACAAGTTGATTGCTGTGGGAGATTTCACCACCGCTGGAGGCCTGGCGGCTTTGCATATAGCATCTTGGAATGGCTCTTCTTGGTCCGCGCTGGGATCAGGAATAAATGAAGGGGTCGACTGTTTTACAGTTTATGACGGGAAGCTGGTTGTAGGAGGATGGTTCTTTGGCAACAACACGAACAGAATCATCGCCTGGGACGGCTCCACCTGGTCGGCATTAGGGACTGGGATGAACGATTACGTTTTGGCACTCGCGGTATTCAACAACAAGCTGATTGCAGGAGGATACTTCACTAGTGCTGGTGGTACGAATTCGTACTCTATCGCGTCATGGGATGGCTCTTCCTGGTCGCCCCTGGGATTGGGTACGAATGGCTTTGTCTATAGCTTAATTGTATACAACAACAACCTGGTTGCAGGAGGGAATTTCACTACCGCAGGAGGTGTAAGCGCAAGCAGAATAGCCTCTTGGGACGGTTCCTCTTGGTCGCCCCTGGGGTCCGGGCTGAATGAGACGGTACGATCTCTGTCGGTCTATGACAACAAGCTGATTGCGGCTGGCAATTTCACCACCGCTGGCGGATTCGACGCTGTCAGAATTGCGTCTTGGGATGGTTCCTCCTGGGCACAGTTGGGATTGGGAATGGATAGCCTTGTTTATGCCCTTGCTGTGTATGATAACAAGCTGATTGCAGGGGGGCGATTTACCACCGCGGGTGGTATCACCACCAATAGAATCGCCTTTTGGGACGGTTCCTCTTGGTCGCCGTTACAGACGGGGATGAATGGATGGGTTTATACCCTTGGCGTCTTCAACAATAGGCTTATTGCAGGCGGGTGGTTTACTATCGCTGGGGACTCCGATGCAAACTATATTTCCTCATGGAATGGTTCCGGTTGGTCAGCAATGGGATCTGGGATGAACAGTCTTGTTTACGCCAATATAGTCTACCAGAGCAAGCTTATCGTAGGAGGAAACTTCACGATTGCTGGCGACAAGGTCTCTCCGCATCTTGCAGTCTGGTCGAAGCAGGATCCACCTCTGGGCGTGGGCGACGGGGAGACGGCAGTGCCAGCGTCTTTCCTCCTTGAGCAGAACCACCCGAATCCATTCAATCCAGAGACGGTAATTGAATATGAAGTGCCATCTCGGGGTCATTTGACGATCGAGATATTCGACGTGCTCGGCCGACAACTGCGGTCTTTAGTGGACCGGAACGAAATTCCCGGTCTGCACAAAGTGACTTGGGATGGCCGTGATGATGCAGGCTCTTTTGTTGCCAGCGGGATATATTTCTATCGACTCAGGATTGCCAACCATGTCGAAACAAAGAAGATGATGCTACTGAAATGAGCGACCCCCAGACAGCGTCAGATTGGGCGTGATCTGACGCTCCTCGGTCTTGCAGTTTTGTAGGTCAAAACCGCTTCGGTTTTGACACTTTCTGTTTCCCCCTTTTTGTAGCGCTCTTGTAGATTTCCCGTTCCTTCGGGTCTTGCGCTCCGCATTATTCCAATCCCTGAACACTGTCAAGCACTTAGCGGAGCGTGTGACCCGACGGCCACCAACTTTTTGTAGCGCCTCACTCCAAAAACATTCTCCAAGCACAGTTAGTAGAACGCTGGTTGCGGCACCGAAGGTCACTCCGGAGTGCTCTGTGGGTCGGGTGATTAGCGGCAGAGCAAAAATGAGCACAGCAAAAGATCTCCTTGGCAGCAATATAAAAGCCAATGCCTTTGATGCCATGTATGATCGTCTGAAGGAATGGTACACAAACGGAGATTTTGAGCAGGCCATTGATGCTGTCTGGGGG
>CAIYYT010000213.1 GCA_903930455.1 uncultured bacterium
GCATGAACGGCAAGGAATTGCAAGGTCGCACGCTTAACGTCAGCGAAGCTCGCCCACGTGAAAGTCGCCCGGGTGGCGGCGGTGGCGGTGGTCGGCCCGGTGGCGGTGGTGGTGGTGGCAGACGTGATGGCGGCGGCGGCGGTGGCGGCGGACGTCGCGGTTGGTAGTCGAATAACACTTGCCCCATTAGGGCCTGAGTTATAAGATCTAGCGGGGATCGGTGAAAACCGATCCCCGTTCTTGTTTTGCAAGTAGCCTTGGGTCGCGACCCCTTTGGAATCGGGGCGAACGGCTAAAGTCGCTCCTACAAGCAGTGTGGAAACGGAGCTTCCATTGATGTAGGAGCGGCTTCAGCCGCGACATTGTCCTGAGTCCAACTTGAGTGCGCCGGCAGGAATCCTTTCCTGCCTGATCAGCAAGCTAGTCAAAGTCGTCAGGAAGGGCTTCCTGACGACGCCGGAAATTTGATTGACTTAATGATCTCGTCGACGGAGAGTGTTTGCTGGTCGCCGCTGGCGAGATTTTTCAACTGGAACCTCCCACCGGGAATATCATCGGCGAATACGAAAAGAGCGAAGCGCGCGTTTTGTCGTGACGCTTCTTTCATTTGGGCTTTTTGCGAGCGGGCGAGATAGTCAAGGTCAACCGTTTTGCCGCTATCGCGAAGTTGTTTGGCGAGCAGTAATGCCTGTTTTCGTTCAGCTTCCGATTCGCCAATAACAAAAACATCGAGTGGCTTTTCACCGTAATCACTTTTTCCGATTGCTTCCATTACTATAAGCGTACGTTCCATGCCTGCTGCAAAGCCGACGGCCGGTGTAGGATCGCCACCAAGTTCCTCAACCAGCAGGTCATATCTGCCGCCGCCAGAGAGGGAGTCTTGCGCCCCGAGCAGCGGTGATCTGATCTCGAAAGCGGTTCTGGTATAGTAATCCAGCCCTCGCACCAGTCGTGGATCTGAGGCATAGGGAATTCCGAGACGGGTCAGAGTCTCTTTTACTATGTCGAAATCGCGGCGGACTTCGTCATCGTAGAATTCTTCGAGAAGTGGTGCGCCTTGCAACAGTTGTTGCGTCAATTCAAGTTTGCTGTCGAACAGCCGCAAGGGATTGCGGTCGATCTTTTCGCGATCAACTTCGGGGAACTGCGATGCAATCGGTCGCACAAATTCCAGCAGCTTCTCGCGATGCTTCGCGCGCACCTGCGGCGTCGCTACCGAATTCAGTGCGACCTCATATTGATTGATACCGCAGTCTTTCAGGACTTGCACGCTGACGGCAATTATCTCGGCATCGATACGTGGATCAGCCGAGCCAAGCGCCTCGGCACCAAACTGATGAAACTGCCGCTGCCGCCCCTTCTGCGGTTTCTCCTGTCGAAACATCGGGCCGATGTAATAGACCTTGGTCAGCGGGGCTTTTTTCCCAAGGGACTCCTCGATATAACAGCGCACTACCGATGCCGTTGCCTCCGGCCTGAGCGTGATACTGCGACTACCCTGGTCGGTAAAGGTGTACATCTCCTTGTTGACAATGTCGGTGCCTTCGCCAATACCGCGCGCAAACAACTCAGTCGCTTCGAACATCGGCACGCGGATTTCTTTGTAGTTGAATCGTGCCATCACGTTGCGGATGATCTCTTCGAGATATATCCATTTGCCCGTTTCGGAAGGCAGGATATCAACGGTACCTTTGATGCGCTGGTATTTCATAATGGCTTAAGTTATCGGCAGAAACGGGATTGTCAAATAGTATTGCGATTCTTGCGGGCCGACCAACGGCTACACGCGCGCCCTTTTTTTCCACCAGTCGCGTGCGAGCAGGAATAGTACACCCGCCGTAACATACCCCATGCCGTCCGCCATCCAGTCGTACGGAGATGAATCGCGGGGGGGAATGTAGTATTGCACGCGCTCATCAAACGCGGCATAAACTAATCCGAAGAGAAAGAGCAGGACATAGTAGAACTTCCGCCTGCGTGATGTATGCAGATTCGGAAAGGCGCGAAAAATCAGCAGTCCATAAACGAAGTACTCACCGAAATGATAGATTTTGTCCGTCCAGGTCACTCCAAGCGAAGGGGGTGAAACGCTTGACATCGTTGACACGAAAATGATCAGCGCCGCAAAGAGCACCGGAGGCAGCTTATAGTAAATCAGGGATTTGTCGAACTTAAACATAGGCGGAGTATATAACGGTTGATGTCAACGGCGGCAAGGCGTATTGCAGCGCGCGAACGGTCGCGTGAAACACTTGACTTCGCTTCCGCCGAACATATATTCGTGCCACCAACAATGGGGAGATATCGATGCGAGCATTAGTCACAGGTGTCACCGGTCAGGATGGTTCCTATTTGGCGGAACTCCTGCTGGAAAAGGGTTACGAAGTCTTTGGAATGGTTCGCAGGAACTCGACCGAAAACTTCGAGCGAATCAATCATATCAAAGACAAAATCAATCTCGTGCAGGGCGACCTGTTCGACCAGCTTTCTTTGATCAGCGCGATTCAAGAGGTCAAGCCTCAGGAGGTATACAATCTGGCCGCGCAATCGTTCGTGCCGACTTCCTGGTCGCAACCCGTCCTGACCGGGGAATTCGACGCGATCGGCGTAACCAAACTGCTGGAAGCGATCCGGCTGCTTGATAAGAAGATCAAGTTCTATCAAGCGTCGTCTTCGGAGATGTTTGGCAAGGTGCAGCAGGTTCCGCAGACCGAGAAAACTCCTCTCTATCCCCGTTCTCCTTACGGGGTGGCGAAAGTATATGGTCACTTCATCACCGTGAACTATCGCGAATCATACGGCATCCATGCCTCCTCGGGAATTCTTTTCAATCACGAATCGCCTCGCCGAGGACTGGAATTCGTCACGCGCAAAATCACGGATGGCGCCGTAAGGATCAAGTTGGGTCTGGCTGATGTCCTGTATCTTGGCAACCTCGATGCCAAACGCGATTGGGGCTATGCCGGCGACTACGTTTACGCGATGTGGCTGATGATGCAGCAACCGGAACCGGACAACTATGTCATCTCCTCCGGTGAAAATCACTCGGTACGCGAATTCGTGGAACTTGCCTTCACGCACTGTGATCTCGACTACAAGAAGTACGTGAAGATCGACCCGCGCTTTGTCCGTCCTGCGGAAGTCGATGTTCTACTTGGTGACTCTTCGCATGCCCGCAAGAAGCTGGGTTGGAAACCAAAGGTCACGTTCCAAGAGTTGGTCAAGATGATGGTCGAGAGTGATCTGGCACAATTAAAACGGAAACAGGGCTGATGAGGGCGCTGATCACCGGCGTCACCGGCTTTGCCGGTTCTCATCTTGCCGAGAATCTTCTGGCTCACAATATCGACGTGGTCGGCACCTGCCTAAGAGGAGAATCACGCCGCAATATCCAGGGCTTCAGCGCAGATATTGTCGTGCGTGAAGCTGCGCTTGATGATACACGCGCATTGTCCAACCTCGTCGACAAGTATCGGCCCGAGTGGATCTTCCATCTCGCGGCATTGGCCTCCGTCGGCGCTTCATTCGACGCCCCGATCAGGACAATGGAGGTAAATCTCTTGGGAACGATGAGACTGTACGAAGTGCTGCGCGGAAAGAAGTATGTGGAGAAGATCGTTTTCGTCTCATCGGCAGATGTTTTCGGCCCGCTGCCACCGCAGCGTATGCCGATCAAACCTGACTATCCTTTACGACCGGTGTCCCCTTACGGTGCCTCGAAAGCTGCCGCCGATATCGTTTCTTACCAGTACTACCGTGCCTTCGGTCTGCCGCTAGTGCGGATTCGCGCGTTTAATCACACCGGCCCGCGGCAGGCGACCGGGTATGTCATCCCCGACTTCTGTTCGCAGATCGCTCGCATAGAAACGAGCTACCGCAAAGGCGCTATCCGCGTAGGTGACCTGTCCGCCAAGCGCGATATCGCCGATGTCCGTGACATCGTCGATGGCTACAGGCTGGCGGCGGAGCGCGGCACGATAGGTGATGCCTACATCCTGGCCTCCGGCAAGGCAGATACCATCGAAAACTATCTCCATATGTTAATCAAGCATTCGACTGCCGACATAAGTATAAGAGTAGACAAGAAATTGCTCCGACCGGTCGAAGTGCCTTTGCTTGTCGGTAGCATCAACAAAGCCAAGCGGGAATTGGGATATAAACCCCGCTATAAAATAGAAGAGACGTTAGTCGATACGCTGGAATACTGGAGGAAAAATTGAAGGATACGTTAGCCAATAAATTAGATAACCACACTGCGGTAATCGGTATTTTTGGTCTGGGTTATGTGGGGTTGCCGCTGGCAATCGAATACTGTCAGCAGGGTTTTCGCTGTATCGGTTTCGAAATTTCGCCCAGGAAGATCAACATGGTCAATTCGGGTAAGTCCGATATCGGTGATGTCTCGAATGCGCAGGTCAAGAGTGCAGTGAGCAAGAAATTGTTGAAGGCGACCGCGGATTTCTCGCTTCTCAAGCAGTGCGATGTTGCCGCGATTTGCGTGCCAACGCCGCTGTCCAAGACTAAAGACCCGGATGTATCGTTCATCCTGCACGCGGTGGAAGAACTGCGGAAGTATCTGCACAAGGAGATGCTGGTTATTCTCGAATCGACAACCTATCCGGGCACAACCGAGGAGTTGATTCTGCCGATTCTGGAGACGACCGGGCTCAAGGTCGGCAAAGACTTCTATCTGGCTTTTAGCCCCGAGCGCGTCGATCCGGGTAATGCGACCTATGGTACCAAGAATACACCGCGCGTTGTGGGTGGCCATACTCCGAAATGCCAGAAGATGGCCAAGCTATTCTACGAGAAAGCGATCAATCATGTTCATCTCGTCAGTTCTACTCAGGCTGCGGAAATGGTGAAGCTACTTGAGAATACTTTCCGCTCGGTCAATATCGGGTTGGTGAATGAAGTTGCGTTGATGTGCGATCGACTCAAGATCAACGCTTGGGAGATTATTGACGCCGCCTCGACCAAGCCGTTTGGCTTTATGCCCTTCTATCCCGGACCCGGTTTGGGGGGGCACTGCATCCCGATTGACCCTCACTATCTGTCATGGAAGCTAAAGAGTCTGAACTATTACTCGCGCTTTATTGAGTTGGCGGGAGATATCAATTCCCACATGCCGGAGTATGTGTTTGAACGCGTGACGCGACTCTTGAACAAGCACCAGAAACCGATCAAGGGCGCACACATAGTCGTCCTGGGAGTGGCCTACAAACGCGACATCTCCGATCTACGCGAGTCTCCGGCGATCGACTGCATCCGACTGCTGAAGAAACAGGGGGCAAAGGTGCAATACAACGATCCTTATGCACCGGTGATCAAGATGGAAGAGGGCGAAAAAGACATGCGCTCCGTCACTTTAACCCCGGCTTTGCTCAAATCCGCTGATCTGGTTGTGGTTTTGACCGATCACACTTGCTACGACTACCAGTGGATCGCCAAGAATGCACGTCTCATTTTTGATACTCGAAATGCCACCAAGCACGTCAGAGGTCACAGCAAGAAGATCGAGAGACTGTAAACAGCATCGGTCATGATGGATGGTTTTTTGGCGGGCGGGTGAGCAACCCGCCCGCTTTTTGTTGCGGTCACGTCGACTAGAGTGTTGTCCGTGAAACATCTTTTTACGTCTTTCCGTAGCAATACTATGCTCGATTTCAGAACCAACCGCGGCATTTTCTGGATACTTGCCTTCGTCGTGGTCACTTGCGGTGTCACAGCGCGATCACAAGATGGTTTCTCTCCAAATGACAAGCCGACTCTGTTAGTCAATCGCTCTGCCGGTCAGATCAAGATCGACGGTGACTTTGATGATGCCGGCTGGCAGGGCGCGGCCAAGGCGATCAACTTCGCTGAGCGCGCTCCCGGAGACAGGACGAAACCACCAGTTGAGACAGAAGTCCTGGTTACTTATGATGATGAAAATTTCTATATGGGTTTTTTCTGCGCCGACGATCCCAATACAATCAGATATTCTTTGCGGGATCGCGACGAGATATTTGACGGCGACTTCGTAGGAATTATGCTGGACACCTACGGCGACGCATCGTGGTCGTATGAGATCTATGTGAATCCGTTGGGCTGTCAGGGGGATCTGCGGATGTTGTCGACCGGAGAGGAAGATGAGAGTTTCGATATAGTGTTCTTCTCGCGAGGAAAGGTGACCGAGAAGGGATATCAGGTGGAAGTGGCGATTCCTTTCAGCAGTTTGCGTTTCCCCAACAGGGTCGTGCAGGAGTGGAAGGCGAACTTCTGGCGAAATCGGCCGCGCAGCAGTCGCGAGCAATCTACCTGGGCCGCCATCAATCGAAACGAACCTTGCTTTATGTGCCAGTTTGGCACTCTTAAAGGACTGGAGAATGTCAAGCCGGGCAGAAGCTTCGAGTTCCTGCCGTCGCTGATATCATACCAAACGACGCACCTTAGTGACCCGGAAAATCCGAATTCCAATTTGTATGATGACAAGATCAAGGCCGAGGGCGCGCTCAATTTTCGCTATCTCTTGTCATCCGACTTCACCGCCGATTTCACCTACAATCCCGATTTCAGCCAGATTGAATCTGATGCCGCGCAGATAGATGTCAACAGCCCCTATGCGCTGTATTGCCCCGAGAAGCGGCCGTTTTTTCAGGAGGGGAGCGATCTCTTCCAGACATACATCAACGCCGTGTATACTCGCTCGATAAACGACCCGCTAATGGCGATGAAGTTGACCGGTCGCCTCAATCGCACGGCCATCGGTTATATTGGCGCACATGATCGTAAGACCCCGCAGGTTTTGCCGTTCGAAGAGAGTTCACAGCAGCTTGAGGTGGGCAAGAGCTACTCCAATGTCTTGCGTGTCAAACAGACGTTCATGGAGGATTCATATTTCGGCGCCTTGATGACCGACCGTCGCTTTGATAACGGGGGCGCCGGGACTGTGGTAGGGGGTGATGGTTCAGTGCGATTTTCGAAGAACTATCGTCTTAACATGGGCGCATTTGCCAGCCGCACCGTAGAACCCACCGATACAGCATTGTCACAGGGCGTGTATCCAACGACCTTTGAACGTGGCCGTCACACGTCGGCCTTTGATGGTGAATCGTATTGGGGGCATGCCTTATTCGCTGCCGTCGATCATGATGCCAAAGTCTGGAATTTCAATCTGAACTATACCGGACTGAGTCCGACCTTCAGGGTCGATAATGGTTATCTTGACCGCAATGATCGCCAGACCGTGGATTTCTGGAACCGGCTGGACTTCCGCCCCAACACTCGCGTTGTAGACGAGTTCTCGATCTATCTGGAATCAGCGCGAGTCTGGAACTATTCCGGGCAACGCAAGGACGAATGGCTGGTGCCAGAGCTGTCTGTATTATTCAAGAGACAGACACAGGTCACATTCAATTATCTCTGGAGTCGCGAGACATATCAAAAGGTCTATTTTCCCGGCATACGCCGCTTCCTGCTCGCGGTCGAAAGCAACTTCAGCAATCCGATCAGCGTGAGTTTTAACCTGAGTCAGGGACGGTTTGTCGCCCGCCGTGTCGATCCACCGGTGCTTGGCCGAGGAACCAACTACTCGGTCTCGGCAACGTTGCGACTCTGGCAACGTCTGATTGTCGTGCCTCAGCTTGATTATTCGAAGCTTGCTTATCCCGACGGCAGCAAGATATACAGCGGATTTGTCTCGCGAACGCGGATCAACTATCAATTCAACCGCGAGTGGTTCCTGCGTCTGGTAGTGCAGTACGATGATTTCGACCGGAATCTCTCCATCGAGCCGTTGCTGAGTTACAAGCTAAACCCCTTCACGATCTTCTACCTTGGATCGTCGCACGGCCTCCAGGAGCCCGGAGGAGATGGCGACTGGACAAGCACCGGACATCAATATTTCCTGAAGTTACAGTATCTTCTTCGAGTCTGAAGTCGTTGCGACTCTGACTCAATACCCCGATTGAACAGTCTCACATTATAAAGAAAGGGTGACCGTTTTCAGTCACCCTGTGGTCATTCATGGCGGTAGTCCTCGGCCGCCCTGGAAGTCAAACCTATATGTTATGGCTTGCCGTTACACGACAGGAAGAGAACGATATCGTTGACATCGATGCTGAACGGCGTCTCCGCGACCATGAAATAGAGATAAAACTGCTCCGTGTAGACAATCGTTTTGGCCTCATTGAAGTTGGAAAGGAAATCGGCTGATTCCTTCCACTCGATGCTGCGCGTGCCGCCGGCCGGTATCGCGATGCCATCAAGAATCTTTACGGCATTAGCCCTCACATCGGCTGGGGACGAATAGCTCTTGTCGGAAATCCAAATCTGGCCGGTGGCAACGCTGGATTCATGGTTGACTATGGTGCAGGCGAATCCGATATCATCAACGCTGTTGAGTTGGTCCTTATGTTCCTTCCAATCGCTGTTCTGAGTCAAGTCGACAGACTGCGGATTGAAGCTGGTGTTGGTTTGTCCTACCAAGTCGGGTAGGTCAAGTACTACCACGATATTTCCCGAAGTAATACAGTTGTTGCCGAGCGTTAGCAACAGAGCCAGCACCCCCAACCCGATCTTCAGAGCGATTATCAATGTCTTTTTCATAGCTTATTCCTCCGAGACGCCAAAGTAATAGTTCACGCCGATAGTGATGGCGCCGTTTTTGCGGGAGCCGGTGTCGCCTTTGCTGTAACTATCATCCTTGTAAGGGAAAATCAAGCCTTTGCCGCGAAAATCCACGGAAAGGTAATCTGTAATACCAAATTCGAAACCGACGCCGAGCCACAGTGAACCTTTTGTCAAATCGGGAAGCCCTTTTTTGGCGAATTTCGCCGAGGCAACTCCCAAAATCCCATAAGCGTTGAAGCCTTTGTAACCCGACACGCCTCCAATGACGAGGTCAACACCAAAGGTGCTGTACTTTCCGCCTTCGCGCGTCATCGTGATGTCTCCCAATGTCTCTACCTTCACCTCACCATCACCATTCTTTAGATACGTGTAGTTCGGTTCAACAGCCAGGAACGTGGTCAGTGGGATGCGCGCCTTTAGACCCAGGACTGTCCCCGATTTGGTGTCTTCCTGCGCGACCGGAAGATTCAGCCCCCCGAAGCCGCCGACAGAAAATCGAAATGCCTGTGCCATGGGGCTGATCATAACAACCGACAGAAGCAGAATCAACAATGCGCTTCTGAATTTCATAAAACCTCCATTTGCGTTAGCCGTGTAACCCGCCTTTGAGTCATCGCTTACCGAGTGAGAAGTTAGCAGCCACCGGCAAAAAAAGCAACAAAAACAACATAGTATTAGTTATTGATCCAAAACAGTTGCGCCGCGACCGGAAATGTCCGTAATTTCCGGAAGTGCAGAAAGTGTTACGTTTTTCACAAAGGAGTTGATAATGGTTAAGAAAATGGTGCTGGCCGCTACCCTGTTACTGGTTCTTGTGGCCTCCTTGATTGCGGCCGAGATGACGGCAGACGGTCTCATTGCCAAGTACTTTGCTGCCGCCGGTGGTGAACAGAGCCTCCGTGCTCTGAAGTCGATGACGATGAAGGGGAGCATGTTTGCACAGGGTCAGAGCTTTGACCTAAAAGTCAGCTATGTGATGCCCAACAAGAGCTATACGGAAATCATCATGGGGGGGATGCCGGTGAATAGCGCGGGCACCAACGCTACAGACGCCTGGACGAAAAACCCGATGGGAATCTTCTTTTTGACGGGAGATGACAAGGTATCCGCAATGCGACAGGCCAACCAGTTCCCGTTGCTCGACTACAAGAAATCCGGCGCCAAAGTCAAATATCTTGGCGAGGATATGGTAAAGGGCGCGAAGGCCTATAAGCTGGAATACGTTGGCGCCGACAAGGACACGATAATCTATTTCTTCGATGCCACGACCTTCTTGCCGGTGAAGGAAAAGCGCAGTGATGCGACCGTGATGATGTCCGACTTTAAGAAGACTGGCAATCTCATGATGCCCTATAAGGTCAATATCCAAGTGGCAGCACAATCGATGATGATGACGATTGACACGATCGCAGTCAACGTGGCGATACCGGAATCGTTGTTCGTTATGCCGAAAGATGCCAAGCCGTTAGACTCGCTCAAGGCAATGATGAAGCAAATGCAGGGTGGTGGTGGCGGAAAGTAGTATCGACTACGTTCGCAGGCGGGATATACACTTAAGTGGTTGAATTGCCGCCAAAGCGAAGGTCAATAGGACTCGGGCTGTTGATGACATAGTCAGCAGCCCGGTTTTCTGTTTGTGTTTGTGCGCGGCGTACGTCCTCGTGTGCCACGATCAATCTCTCGGAAGTGATGGCAGATTAATACTCTTTCTCGAATTGCGGATGCACCCAGAGGAATTCCTGCCGTTTGTTTTGCACGCGCACCAAACCACCGAAGCTCGGATCTTTCTCCTTCAGCCACACCTGAAACTCCCGCAACACACCACCCTCCGCACGGACGAGACCGGTGCGTTCCGCCTCCAATCCTTCTTTCTCGGCAAACCAATCCGCTCCTTTGCCGGCTGCGGTTGACATGGCCTCGGCGCATTCCTTCCCAAAGTCCAACCCATTCTCCAAGCTCTTGTAGGTGGCTTCGTCCAGCGCCAGTTTGGTTGCCGCGGCAGCCACCGGCAGCACCAGACTGAGGGTGCCTGTCAGCAACTTGAGAAATGGGGCCGCCTTCGCGAACACCTCTCGAGTCACCTCAATTTCATAAACGCCCGACTTGGCATCCTTATCCAATAACGGTAATGGCAGCCGTGTGTGCTCACACCAGAGTGTGACGCGGAATCTCTTCTTCGCCCAGCCTTTTGGATTGAATTTAGAGCGATCGACCGGCTCCAAGCTGAACAGTCTTGGCCCGTCTTTGGCTTCGTCAATCATAGTCTGCATCAGACCATGGAACGCATCCTCCACCCGACTCATGAACCGCCGGAGGTTCCGGTCCAGTACAAGGTTCTGCCGGCGCAAATCTTCTAGCCTCGACCGCATCTCGCTGAAACCTTCTGCTAGGAGAGACTCAACCGAAGGTCTTCTTGCGGCCGGAGCATTCTGCAACAGGCAATCGATGCTATGTGCCTGATCGCATCCGGACACATTGCAGGGAAACAGCATCATACCCTGTTTCTTGAAAGCGATCAACTTCTGTACTTCGAACAACCCCCTCCCCGGCAGATTTTTGCCGCATGGTTCGATACAGGGCACCACCACCTGGCACTTCAAACCCTCCCAGAAGTTTTCCACTAGCCACTTTACCTCGCGGGTCAACACCGCCAGCAGGTTGCCGGGATAGGCCGCGCGCACGGTGATCTTCACGTCGTTGTCAATGTGCTCCAGCAGCGCGCGTCCGTTGTAGTCATCGTCCAGAATCAAACCCTTCTGCCAGTGGACGCTCGCGTTGAAATCTTTGCGCCCCAGCGAGAATTTGTGCAGGCGAACAATGAGTTGGTAAAACAATCCCTCCGCCGTGGCGGATTGTCCTTTTGCGTCCACGATCCGGCAAATCTGTACCTGCTGCTCGTCTCCAGTTTGCGGCTGCCGGGGCCAGGCTCGGACGATATCCGCTTCGGGGCGGACGTCCGGAACCAGTTGTGCAATCAGACTGGTTTCGTCCGCTTCTCCGCCGAGTGGTGACCCGGCGACACGGTAGGAGAGGTCGAACCGCTCCATTAATCGTCGGAAGATCGGATACAGCTTAGCCGGATAACGGTTCTTTTCCGGCTTCTCCGGATCGTTCCACAACTGACCCAATCTCGCGAAACTGACCAGGCCATGCCCTGTGCGGGTCTTCTTGTCGTCTAACACAAAACTCATCGCCGTCGCCAGCCAATCGGGTTTGAGTATTACGATATCGCGCAGGGCAGGGTCGTGTTCGTAGTGAATCAGGTCGCCTACGCGGCGGCAGATGCGCAGTAGCAGTTGCGTGTCCTCTTCTTCCAATTTGTATTCTTTGCAAATGTGGAATACGCTGTCAAGCGGCAAGTAGGCTTCCTTGCTCTGGCACAGCTTCTCTCGCACTTCCTGCCAATACTTGGGAAACGTGCGACCCATCTCTGGCAGACTGGCGGCCACCCGGGTAATGGCATTTCTCAGTTCATCAATGCCAACTCGCTCGCCAGTCTTTTCGTCCGGTTTGCTCTCCACCGAGAAGAAGTTTATCACGGTCTCCTTGCCGAACATGTCCCAGATTTCCTGCCGGTCAATGTCGGGTTGGCGTTCTTTCGGGCCGCCGTGTGTGGCGACCACGAGAATCTTGGCGTCCGGCTCGCGGGTGCTTCACCAGCTTGATCCAGTCCTTCACGAAACCCTGCTGCGGACCTTCACGCGGCTTCCACACAACCAGATAGACCGCCGGAGCGCTGAAGAACAACTGGTGCGTGGGGCGATAGACCCGCTGCCCCCCGAAATCCCAGCCGTTCAGCTTGATCTTCGCCCCGGTGGCGGGATCGGTCACTTTCACCGGCTTGATCTCGATACCATGCGTGGTGGGCTTACCCGGTTCCCACGGATCGCCGCGCAACGCACCGAGAAGGCAACTCTTCCCCACCTCCCCCTCGCCGATTAGGATCAACTTGGCCTCATTCAATTTAATTTGTGCTTCCGCTTTCGCTCGCAGATAGCGCTTGACGGCGTCGAGTCCCTCCTTGTAGGCGGCCGCGAGTTCGGGGTTCAGTGGGTTGTCGTCGAGATCAAGAATCTTCAGATTCTCTAGGCTTCCTATCGACAGCGGCAGATTCTTCAATTTGTTGCCGTGTTCACCGCCTACATGGCTCCAGCAGAATGAGATTTCCTCGCCGCCCAAGTGAAGCTCCGTCAAGTTATCGAGATTGCCTATTTCACTTGGAAGATCTTCGAGCCGGTTATCGATCGCGTACAGTTTTCTCAGGTGGCTCAACTCACCTATCCACGTTGGCAGTGCAGTCATGCCGTTCTGGGAAACCGAGAGAGCTTCCAGATTCTTGAGTTTCTTCAGTACTGCAGGGAATGTCTTCAATGGATTGCTGGAGATATCAAGCCTCCGCAATTCGTCGAGCCGAGCCAGCCATTCCGGCAACATTGTCAATCCGTTGTAATGGAGATGTAACTCCCGCAATTTCTTGAGCTGACCCAGCGACTCCGGCAGAGTCGTCAATCCGTTGAACTCGAGGTTTAACGACTGCAACCGTGTGAGTTGACCCAGCCACTCCATCGTCGGTGTCAGTCGGCTGCCGGAGAGGCTCAGCTCCTGTAACTGCGTGAGCCGACCAAGCCACTCCGGCAGCGTCGTCAGTCGGTTGCGGGAGAGGTCCAGCGACTGCAGCTGGGTGAGTTGGCCCAGCCACTCCGGCAGTGTCGTCAGGCGGTTAGTAGATAGGTTTAGCGATCGCAACTGCTTGAGTTGACCCAACCATTCCGGCAGCGCCGTCAGTTCGTTGGCGGAGAGGTCCAGCGTCTGCAACTGCGTGAGATTGCCCAGCGACTCCGGCAGCTCGGTGAGTCCAATTTCGCTGAGATCGAGTTCCTTTGCCCCCGACCGCCGCGCTTCTTCAATCTTCTGTTCCGTTTTTCGATAAGCTTTGCCGCGTGCCATACTCAGTTCTCGCTCAGGTTGCCACGGAATTTGCGAATGATCGTTTACAGAATAATCTACTTGCCGCCCCGTGTCAAACAAAAAGGGCGACTCTATCGAGTCGCCCTTTCGCAAGTAGATTGCTCTGGCTTGAGGGATTACATCCCGTACATGTCGATAACTTCCTGCTTGGTTTTGTGCAGGATTCCATACTTCTTGCCGACTTTGGTGAAGGCCGCCAGCGCCTTTTCAAGATGATGCATATCGTGCGCTGCAGAAAGCTGGGTGCGAATGCGCGCCTGACCTTTGGGTACTACCGGAAAGAAGAACCCGACGGCGTAGATGCCTTCTTCGTAAAGGTCCTTCGCGAAATCCTGTGACAGCTTGGCGTTGAACAACATTACCGGCACAATCGGTGTTTCGCCTTCCTTGATAATCAGTCCGGCTTTGGTCAGGCCGTCACGCCAGAACGCAGTGTTACGTTCCAACTTGTCCCGTCTCTCGGTCGTGGCGCTGACAATCTCTAATACTCTGATCGCGCCGGAGACAACGACCGGTGGAATCGTATTCGAGAAAAGATACGGTCTGGCTTTCTGTCGGCACATCTCGAC
>CAIYYT010000214.1 GCA_903930455.1 uncultured bacterium
GTGCAATTTCGTGTTGCCATTTGACCTTCTCAAGCGTGAGTTCGCAATAGACTATCACCAGTATTTCGCTCGTGAGGATTCCCAGCTCGATCAGTTTGTGGCAGATGGATTACTTGAACAACGTCCCGAGGCGCTGGCTATCACACCCGTGGGACGCATTTTCATTCGCAATGTGGCTATGGTGTTCGATGCCTATCTAAATCGCGCCGACCATCCCCGGCAACAGACCTTTTCGCGAACCATCTGATACCGACCGAATGACTACTGCCATCGAAAGAATTAAATCGGTCACCGGCTCCAAATCCGGTCTTAATCCCGCACGCGACATTTGGGGCGTTCTCTTCGTAAACATGGGGGGCCCGGAGACAACGGATCAGATCAAGCCATACTTGCGCAGCATCTTCTCTGACGGCGCCATAATCAAGATCCCCTTGTCGTTCCTCCTGCAGAAGCCTTTCGCCCGCCTGATTTCGATACTGCGTACCCCGAAAGTTGCCGCACGTTACCGACTCATTGGCGGCTCACCACTATTGCGCTACGACCGCAAACTTGCCGAAGGCGTCTGCGAGACGCTGACAGTCGAGTTTCCCAATTTGCGCACCTATGTCGGCATGCGCTACATCGAACCATTTATTGGCGGGCAGTTGCAGCAGGCCATCAACGACGGCTGCAAGCATCTGGTCGTGATTCCGATGTATCCACACTATTGTCTGGCAACTACAGGCACCGCCTTGGATGCAATCGCCGATTTCCTCAGCGCACATCGCGGTGCAATCTCCGTTGACATCGTGGAGCAGTGGCATGACTGCGGCGGCTATATTGCCCTGTTGCGGACACGCATTGAGCAGGCGTTGGCACAGATCGATCCTGCTGTCAGAACACAACTCCTATTTTCCGCCCATTCGATTCCCGAGAGCATTCGCCGTTGCGGTGATCCCTATGTCGATCAAATTACGCTCACCTGTCAACTCGCCGGCCACGATCATGACTATCTGCTGTCATTTCAGTCTGCCACCGGTCCGGTGAAATGGGTCGGCCCCGACACGTTAGCGACCATCGACAAACTTGCAGACGAGGGCGTCAAGCAACTAGTCATCGTGCCAATCAGCTTCGTCTCCGATAACATCGAGACCCTCTATGACATCGACATCGTCATGCAAGAGCAGTGTCGCCATCTCGGCATGCAACCTCTGATTCGCACCGCCATGTTTAACGGCGAACCCGATTTTGTCGAGTTTATGGCCGGCCTGATTCGTGAAAAGGTGAGGGCGTCATGATGGCTCAAATGGAACAGCCTCGCATTGCGATCATCGGTGGTGGAATCTCCGGTCTCTCCACCTTGCACTTCCTGAAGCGCAGGCTGCCTGTTGAAGTCAGCATTCGTCTCTTCGAATCCGACTCCCGCCTCGGTGGCACCATCGGTTCCGATCGTGTCGATGGCTATGTTTGTGATTGGGGACCCAACGGCTTTCTCGATCGCGTACCGCTGACATTGCGGTTGGTCGAAGAACTTTGCCTCCAAGACAGACTTCGACCCGCAAATCCGCAGGCCGACAATAGATTTATCTACCGTCACGGGCGGCTGCATGCTATCAGCGCTTCACCAATCAAGTTTATGACCTCTTCGTTGTTGTCTTTGCGCGGACGCCTGAGGGTGACCATGGAACCGCTCATCAAGCCCAAACGTGATGACACCGATGAATCAGTCTTCGATTTCGCCGCACGTCGCATCGGTCGCGAGGCCGCTGAAGCCATGATTGACCCGATGGTATCCGGCATTTTCGGTGGTGATGCCAAAGCCGTTTCATTACGATCATGCTTCCCGGTTATGGAAGAGATGGAGCGTAACTACGGTTCACTCTTTAGGGCGATGTTGGCCAAGAAGAAATCAGGCAAGAATGCCGGTCCCGCCGGACCGTCTGGGCGCCTGACCTCATTTGACAACGGACTCTACACGATCATCGAACGCTTCCACGAACTCTACCGCGATCAGATTCAGAAGGACTCCCCGGTTTTGCGGATCATCAAAACACCGCAGGGCTATCAGGTCGAATTCTCCGGCGGACCATCGGAGACCTTCTCTGCCGTAGTCTTGGCGACCCCCGCCTTCGCCTCCGCGCAAATACTGCATGATACCGACCGGCAGCTTTCCGACCTGCTTTATCAAATCCCTTATGCTTCTCTTGCCGTTTGTTGCTTCGGCTACAGCGGCGATAAACGCGCCCGGGAACTTGAAGGCTTTGGCTTTCTGGTTCCACGCAACGAAGGCAAACGTATCCTCGGCTCGATCTGTACCTCATCGATCTTTCAGGATCAAGCTCCCACCGGACAGGTGCTGCTGCGCTCGATGATTGGCGGCTACACCGATCCCGCCGCCGTGCAACTCACCGATAACGATCTAATCTCTTTGGTGCATAGCGAGCTTCAGGCAATACTCGGTCTGCAAACCAAACCGGCCTTCGTGCGAATTTTTCGCTACGAAAAGGGTATCCCGCAGTTCACTTTAGGACACTCTGACCGCCTCAAGCAGATAGACCAGCGCCTTGACACACTCCCCGGCATCTACTTGGCAAGCAATGCCTACTCCGGCATTGGCCTGAACGATTGCGTCACCAGAGCACTCGAAAGTGCCAAGAAACTGGTCACGTTTCTGCGAGCATCTATGACCCTCTCGTAAAGACGCAACACTTTGTCGGAAGCTCGGCATACTGCCAGTCGTTGACTGACCACACTTGGCGCCGACGGCGACCTATGCGTTCAGTGCCACCGAAAATAGGCCGATCCGTGTGATCAGGAACCCCTTTCTGGCTTTTCCCACGTCCGCCAAAACAACAGACCGGCGGTGTCGACCACCACCGGCCTTACGTGTGCCCCAGAAGCCCCCGTCCTCCTGCACCTCTCAGCATTTGTTCTTCGTTTTCCAAAGCAGTTCCGTCAGGTCTTAGACAGGCTTCCGGACGTGGCCTGACGGAACTTCATCCCCATGGATACAGGCTATTTCATCAACACCATTTTCCTCGTCTCGGCGTACTCGCCCGCTGCGATGCGGTAGAAATACACTCCCGACGACACTTCCTGATGGCAATTGTCTCTGCCATCCCAGATTGTCTTATGATTGCCTGCGGTCTGGAATTCATCAACCAGTGTCCGCACAACCTGTCCGAGCACGTTTAATACTTCCAAACGCACTGGCGATGCTCTCGGCAATGCATAGCCGATCTCAGTGGTCGGATTGAACGGGTTGGGTATATTCTGCTACAGGGCAAACTGTGTCGGTAATGATGCCGTTGCGGTTTGACCACTGTGCGATGCCGCGGCACCATCATTGCTACCTGCTTTCAGAAATGTAATAGAGACGGTTTGATCGGATTGTCGAAAATACTTGGTGGTTTTGTCTGCAGAGAGAGGGATTAGTCCATCGGTACCTGGCTCATTGTCCCCGTGCCCGAAGCTGACCTTCAGTCACGTACTCGGTACCTGTCCAATACGTTATGCTGTCGCGTAGAGCATCACAGTAGACTGACTTGAGTGTGTCTCGGAGTAATCCTCCGGCAACAAGTGCCCTGCGACGCTTGTCATAAACGTCGCTCAGTCGTGCCCTGATCACCCGCAGCCTGCGATCGAAGTAGTAGTCAATCGTTACGCTACCCGGAACAAGGTTAGATTCGCTGATACTTGCGCGAAACTCGCTCTCGGACTCCTTTTCGAAGCCCACCAGATGATTGTACTCCGCGCTTAGATCATGTCTGCCCAGGTCCGATGGTGGGAACATGACGTACCGGAGTTGGTTCCCTCGCTTGACCCATGACAGATCAAGTTCCGGCGCCTGATAGGGCGGTGATACTCCACGACTCGAATCAGGTGAAAGGGCAAAGATCGTTGAACAACCAAGAAGTTGATTGTAGCCAAAGAATATCAGCTCTTCATTTCCGTCATCGTCGATGTCAGCTTTTTCGCGCAGGTTTGTACCCCCTGCATTGACAAACCATCCCAAATAGCGACCACCGGCGTCGAGAAATCTAATATATTCGCGATCAGGGTAATCCTGGTACGTCTGAGCGACAATGATGGGCCGACCAGAGACCACGACGACATCAACAGCGACATAGTATCTGACAGTATCGCTCTCTCTCTCGTTAGCATAATGCGGATACTCTCCACGCACAACACAATCACGGGAGAAGAGAGTGTCGCCTCTGCAATCGAAAACGTATATCCAGCCACTGTGTGTGTTTGCGTCTTTGACGTAAGGCATGATCAACACATCATTCTTACCGGAGTGATTCAGGTCCGCTACAGCCCAAAGGCCTTGGCCATTGATTAGCAACCCACAATCAAGGAGTTTGCTCCAAAGAAGGTGAGAGTCCTTGTTGTAGACCTCAAAACTAGCATCGACAAACGTCACCGACGCCGGATTCCAATCAAACCCAACCCACGCCTTCGGATAGATCAAGCAAACCAGCAAATACCCCAGCAACAACAACAGCGGCACCTGCACCTTTGTCATGCGGCCATACTTGGCGGCTTTCTTGGCGACAAACTCACCGATACAAACCTTCTCACTGCGGACGATGTTGTGGTCTTCGATAAGGTCGCTCAGCCGTTCCGCCGCGATCAGGTGCAGGTTGCGGCGCGGATAGGACTTCCGCAGGCGGTTAAGATGCTGCTTGGCGGTGGGTAGATTTGCTTCCGGAAGCACCATATACTTGACCGACGAGAAAAACGCCCTTTCGATTTTCACCCCCAACGTTTCGTCATTGACTGCGGTTAATCTGCCGTCAGCATCAACACCTCCCGTGAAAGCGACCTCTCCCGACAATAGTCGATCCAACCGCAATACTTCCGGCCGCAATAGCTGCACGTGCGCCAGTAGCCCAAACGCCAACCCAATAGAATCACCGGTGAAGGTCTGCCCGCTATCGGCAATCGAAAAATGGGCGTGATAGTACGATCCCCCTTGGCCTTTCAAACCGGCAGCCCGGAACACCTTGCGTACCGCCGCCAGCGCGCTGTAGGCGACGCCGACAAAGGGGTCGTCCGGAGTTTTGATGACATTGTCGAAAGTGATTTCATCGGTGCGCGCCGATTTTCCGAACATCTCGACTCTGCCGACCAGTGTCCGCAACCGCCCTCGCACGAACCTGCCGGAACCATCCCGTTCGACAAACAGGCAGCGCGCCCGATCATGGTAGACCGCTTCCCGTTCCCCCTGCCAATCGTTCAGTATGTCGTTGAGTGTCGCTGCCAGAGGATGATTCGTCTCGGTCGCGCGAGCACAGATGGTTTGCAGTGCGACATATTCGTGTGTGGATTCGAGGCCGTCGAGAAGTGCCTCAGATGATAGAGAAGAAGGAAGAGATGACAAAACCGCTAACCCTTCCTCCACCGCTCCAATATAGAAGTA
>CAIYYT010000215.1 GCA_903930455.1 uncultured bacterium
AAACGTCCGTACCGAAGCCATCCCGCCTCGGTTCAATACCATCGTCATCGCCGCCGTCAACGTCGTCTTTCCATGATCCACATGTCCGATCGTTCCCACATTTACGTGCGGCTTTGTCCGTTTGAATTTCTCCTTCGCCATGGCAGCCTACCTAACTCCAAAACATTGAATACTTATCATATTCCAACCAAGTATAAACAGCCCACGACCAGGATCGAACTGGTGACCTCATCCTTACCAAGGATGTGCTCTACCAACTGAGCTACGTGGGCAAAAGGTCGCCGCGTCACTCCAACTAATGACAGGGTGGGATGTAACGGGCAAAACATTTCCCGACACCCCCCCAAAATATAGATTTTCATAATACCTAACCCTTTTCGGCTGTCAAGGACTATTTTTTGACTTTTGCTGAAACCGTGCCAGAAAATCAGAAATCTTTCGACTCTGCCCTGGTTGGCGATTCTACCCCCAAATCAAAGCGGGAGACGAGGCTCGAACTCGCGACCAACAGCTTGGAAGGCTGTGACTCTACCAACTGAGTTACTCCCGCATCCTTCGGCAGCCCTATTCTTTACGAAAAGCCGAGTCACAAATCAAGCCCTTTCTTCACTATTGCTTTCCCTCTAGGGGCTGCAATCATCCCAATCAGCTGCCACGCCGCGCTTGCAACCCTATTTTCTTGTTGATTTGCCCTGTCCCAACGCCGATTTTGTGAGAGAGAGCGACTTTTGCCTTGAAGGAGGGCAAAAATGGCGGACGAAATCAGACTGACAGAGCAAGAGGGCGAGCAATTGCTTGCTGTTGCCCGTGAGACAGTGCGGCACAAGCTATTAGGCGGTCGGGCGCCGTCGTTTGCGACAGATAACGAGCGTCTTACGTGCCGCCGTGGCGCCTTCGTGACCATCACGAGCCATGGCGATCTGCGGGGATGCATCGGCTACATTGAAGGAATTAAACCGCTGATTGAGATCATCCAAGACTGCGCGATCCAAGCGGGATTCCACGACAACCGCTTCGGACCGCTTTCGCCGGACGAATATCCGAATGTCGCCTTCGAAATTTCCGTGCTTACGCCATTGATACAGGTCGAGGAGCTGTCAGAAGTTGTTGTCGGCAAACATGGTCTGCTGATTTCCTCGCGAGGTAGAAGCGGCCTGCTCTTACCACAAGTCGCCACCGAGCAGGGCTGGGATCGCGACACCTTTCTGGCGCATACATGTCTGAAAGCTGGCTTGCCATGGGACGAATGGAAAAACCCTCGGGCGGAAGTCTACCGGTTTGAGGCGCAGATATTTAGCGAAGAGAAGTAGCACCGACACATCATAGCCTGAACCCGTTCGTCCTGAGCTTGTCGAAGGATGAACCGACGCCTCTTGCCCTTCGACAAGCTCAGGGCGAACGGCGTCGAAGTCTTGTTGATACTGTCCTTCATGTCAATGGTATTGGGTCAAGCCTACTTGACTCCTTTCTTCGGACAGATTTCGGCAAGGAAACAGCTCTCACACATCGGATTTCGCGCCTGGCAGACTACGCGGCCATGACGGATCAAGAGATGCGAAATCGCCACCCAGTCATCAGGGTCGATCCGCTTCTCCAGGTCTTGCTCGATCTTCTTCGGGTCCTTGCTTTTCGTGAATCCAAGCCTGAATGACAGCCGAGTGACGTGCGTATCGACGGCGATGCCTTCTCCCTTGCCGGTTAGGACTCCCTGAATCACATTGGCGGTTTTTCGGCCGACTCCAGGTAGTCTCCCGAGTTCGACCAGAGTTGTCGGGACGCGTCCGCCGTGATCGCGTTTGAGCGCTTTGGCCAAGGCGATGATGCTCTTGGCTTTGTTGCGGTACAGCCCTACTGATTTGATCAGTTCCTCAAGCTTAGCTCGGTCGGCATTAGCGAAAGCTCGGACAGTCTTGTAGCGCCGGAAGAGCGCGGAAGTGGTCAGGTTGACGCGCTTATCGGTTGATTGCGCCGAAAGAATCGTCGCGACGGCGAGTTGGATTGGCGACTTGAAATCGAGCGAGCATGTGGCGTCGGGATAGGCGCGTTTGAGGAGGCGGGTGATGGCGGAGGCGGTGGAGGGGTTCATGGGGATATGATTGGGATCAGAACTGCGATATGTCAAGAAGGAAGTGGGGGACTGAGCACCTTGACCCAATAACGGCCTTCTACTGCGGTGTGAACAACAAGCTTCAAGCCGTTTGGGTACCAGGCCTAAGAATGAGAGTCTGGATCTATATTTATGCTCGACTCAACAATACTGATTATGAGCTATCGAAGATCGCTGGGAATCCACTCCGGCAGCCTTAGCATTCGTCTTCTGGTCAAACGGTAAAGGCCTACGAGTAGCCAAAAAAAGGAGACAAACGCGACCCCAAGCGAGATGCCTGGCAGCAAGGGCATCCAGCCGGGCTGGAAACAGCCGAGGTAAATGAAAGCCAGACCGTTAGAGAGCGCCAAACACGCCACAACACCATCAAACATAACGTCACGTTTTTGGGGCCATCCGGAAATCTCACCGTAAGGTCGCGTTGATATCCTTCCTCCGATGATCGTCCCGTCAAAAGATAACTCCGGAGAGTTCCCTGGTGAATCCGCGTCATTCTGAGATTCATAGAGCACCTCCATTACGGCACCATCTCGCGGATTCAGGAATTCAAGATCCAACGCAATACGGTTCTCACATGCGACAGCTGCTATTTTGTTGTCCGGTGACGATACGACGGTCAGGTTTGATGAGAGCAACTTCACTCTCTTGTCCAGAACCACCATCAGCTTGGGAACATCAGACTTCTTGATCGCGTCAGTACCACTATTGAAGAAAACGATAGTGGCCTTGCTCAAATTCGATATCTCGGTATCACCGAATGAGAGCCGGAGACTGGGATGATTCTTCGTTTGCAGAACGTAATTCTCCGAGATGAACAGAATGGACTTTGTTCGTTTTGACTTGAAAAACAGATAAACGCTCAAGAGACCAAATATCAGAGTTCCAATAGTTCCGATCAAGCTTATGTTATCCACATTTCACCTCTGAAGCAGCGGACCCGCTGCGTCAAGATAAGTCGTGCCTCGAAAATACTCAATCCCTCAGTCATCCCGGCATTCAACTGTCTCAATGCTGTTGATAATAAGCTCTATAAAGTTGATGGTGTCAAGAGGAATTGCCTGACCAGCGCCGTCAGGAATCCCTTCCTGACGGCCTTGACTGTCTCGAGGTCGGGCAGGAAAGGATTCCTGCCCGCGTAGCAGAGTGCTACTTCAACTCGTCCGGTTTCTTGACCAGATTCGTGACGACGTATTCATATACTATGAATATTTCATCCCCTGAGGGGGATTGGACGTAGTAGCTCTTGTTCTCGGAAGCGCCTTGCTCGACAAATCGCAGAGACTTGGTGCTGCCGTCCAACATCGAGATATCAACAGCAACAGTTGGCTGCATGAAATTGGGACGAGCCGTGTCGCCCGGGGCTACCGAGCTATTCCAGCGAATTTGGGCGAGCTGTCGCAGTAGATTCGACATCTTCTGCGGATTGGCGTTTGCCGCCTCCCCTTTGGCGGGGACAATACGCCAGAGGGAGTCCTGACGGCCGATGCGGTAGTCGAGGTCTTTGCTCTTGAAACTGATCGTCGCAATCTGCGTCGTATCGATAGTCAAGAGGGTCTTGTCACGATAGCCCGAAGCCGGTCGATTCAGGAAACGAACGAAGTTACCCTTGGCAGCGTAAACATCGTTGGATTCAGGCTTGCGAACATAGGTGGATTGGTTGTCAGCCCCCGTCTTACCAATGATGACTGACGCCAGTTCATTGGCGTCGCGATAAAAAGTCACGCGATTGCCCGTGATAGTATCAACCTGAAAAATCATCTGTTTGTCGGGGTTGGAGCTAATGATTTCTCCAACCGACATCGTGTGAGCCAGATCGACAAGTGGCTGTATGGCCCCCTTTTCCGTCGAATACAATTTGCCCCGGTCACCCACATTCCAATCTTCGCCTACCTTCTGGAATTCGACGACCATCCCCAACCGCCGGATGCTGATCTTGTTGACCATTCCGGAGTCAACCGCGAGGAAGTTGCCGACCTCTTTTTCGCTTAGCGACTGCTTCTCGCTGTGATACATGATGAGATAGCAGATTGCAAGAAGCACGAGGAGGGCCAACGTGATCAACGTCGAGCGCTTCATACTAACTGCCTCCTGCGATTCTGTTTGCGAATTTGCCAACGCGCGACGCCAAACAGGACAACCAGAATCGGCATCAGCAGGATGTTAAGGAACTTCACGACGCTGCGAGTTGAATCTTCGACAACCTTCAAGGGTCTCACGCTGACATCCTTGGACCTGATCGAGATCAGGCCTTCATCTTCGGACAGCCAGTCGGTCATGTTTTGAAACATCACCAGATTGGTTTGGTCGCGCAGTACCTGATCGGAAACAAAATCGGCATCGCCCCAGACGACGATGCGCCCTTTGTCACCCTGGTCCAGTCGTGCTTCAGAGCCTGCGACAGTCTGAGTTATCACGGTGTCCGACTCCGGTTTCGGCTTGCCCGCAAAGAAGCTTCGGAAATTGCCGGTGATCGCCACAGCGACGGGAAGCTCCTTCTGGTTGAAATCAATTTTGGTCCATTGGCGGTAGGGATCGATGCTGTAAGGCGGGACTAGAGCGCCGGACTGCTTTGAAGTGCGCGCCAGTACATCGTAGTTGAGACCGCTAGAACCAAAATGCGTGGTGTCAATCGAGGAAGCATAGATCATGTTGATCGATTGCAGATCTTTGACGATCAGGTTCTTCTTGGAGAAGTCGATGATCTTCGGGAAAAACGGGTACTCTTTCACACTCTGGAAGCGGTACTGGCCCTGCTGCTGCTGCACCGACACTGAACCACATTGGGCGTCGATCAACATGTTGCTGGAAACGCCGAAGCCATAGTTGGCCATAAACGGATCAAGCCCCGGATCGGCAGGCAGCGCCGTTCCCTGCTGTATCTGAGCATTAACCTTGTCAATCAGCACACCAACCTTGCCACCGCGCATAAGGAACTGATCGATCAAATACAACTCGTAGTCGGCGAGCTTAGTCTTGGGACCGATGAGGTAGATCGTTTGAATATCGGTTGGAATGGCGGACATCGTGCGAAGGTTGAGCGGTTCGACTTCGTACTCCTGAGAAAGCACCTTGCTGATGTAGGTCAGGTCCTTCTCCAGAGTCAACTCGCCGTGCCCGGTGACGAAACCGACCTTGGGAGTCGTTCTGTGCACCAGTTTCTTAATCGCACGGGTGATTTCGTATTCAAGGGAGGCGGTGTTTTGAATCACGGGGATAACTTCCTTTTTATCGCCGAACAACACCGCCAATCCCATATAGACGTTCTTGACCTCCATCTTGTCCCGCGCCAGAGTCTGAATCGGCACGGCAGGGATACCGTAGGAACGGGCTTCCTGCTCCTTGCCTTCCTTGACCGGATCGATATAGACATAGCTCAGGTTTTTTCCGGCATAGGCCTTGTATTCACCTAACTGGTCTTTCAGATAGCGGGCATTAGCATTGTATGGTTGCGGAATTTCATCTGAGAAATAGCATTTGATCGTCACGCGGTCGTCAAGACTGCGCATCAGGTCTTTGGATGATTGACTCAAGGAGTATATCTTACCATCGGTCAAATCCAACCGACCGAAGAGATTCACCGAGATCAAATTCAGAACCAGCAGGATTACGACGATGATAACAATTGAGCTGATGCTTGTAATAGTCAGTTTCTTTTTCATGGCGCCTACCTCCACTTCCGCAGTTGGGTCATTTTGACCGCCAGATAAAGGAAGAAGAAGATCATCGAGAAGTAGTAGATCAGATCACGGCTGTCGATCACTCCACGCGAGATATTGCCGTAATGATAGTCGATCGATAAATATTCGAAAAATGAAGTGAGCGCGTCGGGTAGAAATGGCAATATCTTGTCGAGCATAAAGAAGGCGAAGATAATCACGAAGCCGACGATGAACGCGATGATCTGATTCGGGGAAAGCGAGGAGGTAAAGAGCCCGATCGCCACATAGACCCCCCCCATCAGAATCAACCCCAGGTATCCACCGAACGCAGCGCCAAAATCGGCGTTGCCCAGCGATGCGATAGTGAGATAGGCAATGAACGTCAGAATGATCGAAAGCGCCGTCAGGGCAAATCCCGCGAGAAACTTGCCGACCACTATCTCTTCATCTTTGACCGGCAGCGTCACCAATATCTCAATGGTGCCGGCACGCCGCTCTTCCGCCAACAGACGCATGGTTACCGCCGGAGTAAAGAGCATCAGGATGAAGCCGGCGATACCGAACAAACTGCGCAGGTCGGCTGAGTTATTCACGAAGAGGGTACTGGAAAAGAAATAGCCGGACACCAGCAAGAACAGAGTGATGACGATGTAGGCGACCGGCGAATTGAAATAGGACCGCATTTCGCGGCGGAAAATCGTTATCGCATTATTCATCGCGTCCTCCCTTTGTCAGTTTGCGGAAGACGTCTTCCAGACTCGAAACCTCCTGCTTCATCTCGAGAAGCACCCAGCGGTTTTCGACAACCTTGTGGAAGATCGCTTCGCGGGGATCAAACCCCTGCCGACAGACCAACTCGCAGCGAGTTGTCCCGTTGACCGGATAGGTTTTCAAGTCCTCGACACCGTCAATAGACATCAGGGGGCCACGAACGGTATCGGGCTGCTGGTTGATCTCGATATTCACAACCGTCTTCCCCGACAGCGAGTGTTGCAACGTCTCAGGCGTGCCATTGGCGACGATCTTGCCTCGGTCGATAATCATGACCTGGTCGCAGGTCGCTTCAACCTCCGGAAGAATGTGCGTGCAAAGAATGACAGTCTTCTGCCGACCGAGAGCCTTGATTAGGTTCCTGATTTCAACGATCTGGTTCGGATCGAGACCGACCGTGGGTTCATCCAGCACCAGAATCTCCGGGTTATGAATCATCGCCTGCGCCAGACCAACGCGTTGCCGGAAACCTTTTGACAACTCGCCGATCCCTCTGGCGATCACTTCCCCAAGTCCACACATCTCAACCACCTGCTTGATGCGCCGTCGGCGTTCGGATTTTGGTCCGCCCCGCAAGGAGAGGATATATTCGAGATACTCGATCACATCCATGTCCGGATAGAGCGGCGCCGATTCGGGCAAATAACCGATTTTCTTGCGCACTTCCATCGATTGCTCGACGACATCGAGTCCGTCAACTGTCACCGTGCCCGAGGTCGGTGGCATATAACAGGTGATGATGCGCACGCTGGTCGTCTTGCCGGCTCCATTCGGACCCAAAAATCCCAGCACCTGTCCGGTGGGGACCGAGAACGAAATGTCGTCGACAGCGACCGTTTCGCCGTACCGTTTGGTGAGATTCGTTACTTCAATCACCTTTGTCCCATCTCCATTTTTATATCGTAGTTTGATTGTGAGTCTAATCAAAACCGCATGACAATGTCAAACCGTTTGCACAGTCCACTATCAATTCCAAGTATACATTCAAGACAGCATCAGGTTCCCAAATGTCCGTCGGGTTTCGGCGGAGATTGCCGCCTCAAATGCTCCTCTACGACTTCAATTGCTTTTGAGCCAGTTCCTGATACAGCGCCGATTTCTCCAGTAACTCCAGATGCGTCCCCTGATCAACAATTTTGCCGTCTTTGAGGGTGATGATGCGGTCGGCGCGGCGGACCGTTGCCAGCCGATGGGCGATGATTATCGCCGTCTTGTCAGCGAGGATTTTGTCGAGTGCATCCTGTATCAGTTGCTCGGAGATGGAATCGAGTGCGCTCGTCGCCTCGTCGAGAATCAAGATCGGCGGGTCTTTGAGGATAGCTCGCGCCAGACAGATTCGCTGCCTTTCGCCACCAGACATCGTTACTCCGCGCTCGCCAACCCTGCTGTTGTATCCGTCCGGCAGGCCCTCAATGAAGTCATGGATGTTGGCGATTCTGGCAGCGCGAATTATCTGCTCTTTGTCGGCATCCGGATTGGAATAAGCGATGTTCTCGGCGATGGAGGCATTAAACAACAGTGGATCCTGATCAACCAATGCGATATTGTCACGTAATGACGTCAGCGACAGTTTGCGGAGATCAACACCATCAATGGTGATTGCGCCCCGTTCTGGATCGAAGAAACGCATAACGAGACTGATCAACGTCGTCTTACCGGAGCCGGATGGCCCCACAATCGCCAGGGTTTCTTTGGCGTGAATCTGCAGATTGAAGTTGTCAAGCCGGAAAGCGTTATCATCATAGCCGAAGGCGACATCGCGTAGTTCGATCGTGCCATGCGCTCTCGATATAACCGTCGGTTCAGGATCTTCTCTTACTTCCGGTGGAATATCGAGATACTCGAAAACCCGGTTGACGGACGCCATTGCCACTGAAATCTCGATTCTGGCAAACGCCAATCCTTGCACTGGTGAATAGAGGTAGGCGAGCAGAACATAGAATGCAATCAACGCTCCCAGCTTCATCGCGCCGGACGCAACCAGATATGCTCCCGCCGACAGCACCACGATTGGGCCGATCATACTAATGAAGGTCACGACGTTGACCGACAGCGACCGGACGACGCTGAATCTGACGAGCAATCCAGTAAATCCGCTCAGAATGCCATCTATTCTTCGCCGCTCCAGTCTTTCCCTGCCGAACGCCTTGATAATTTTGATCCCGACCAATGCCTCTTGCGTCTTGGCGGATAGATCGGCTGTCGTCTCCTGAATCTTGCGAGAAACAATCTGCATACGTTTGCCAAATTTATTGGTAACCCAAATCGTCAGAGGCACAGGAACGATGGCAATCAGTGTCAGTTGCCAATTTACGTTAAGCAAGTAGATGAGTATCGCGAGCAGCATAAGGACGTTGGTAAGGAGCATTAGCAGAGTCGAAGTCAACAAGTCCTGAATGCGGGAGACATCGCTCAGCATGCGCGACATGATCTCGCCAACTTGTCGTCGTTGATAGAATTTGAGGGACAGGTTCTCGAGATGCCAGAACAGCCCCGACCTGATGTCGGCGATGATTCTGGCGCCGATGTAGCCCACCAAGTAGTCGCGTATCCATGACAGGCCAATTTGGGCCAAGTAAATGCCTATCAGCACAGATCCAAATGTGACGACGGGTCCGAGATTGATACCGTTGGCGGAGACCTTGGCGAGCTTAGGAATTAGCCCATCAATCAGATACTGAAGTGCAATCGGCAACGCCAACGCCAGTCCTGCCAGACAAGCCATCACCAAGAAGGTTAGTGACTCAAGCCCCCAGTAGGGCTGCAACAGTTTCCAGAGCCGTTTAGCTTTGTCAGTTTCTAAGATCATGGTCCCTTTCGGTGTCTCGCTCGGTAAGATACATTCACGGGACCGCTTTCACAAATGCAAAGTGGCGTTTGATTTCCACGAGGACATGTTTGATATGGTGGCAAAAAACTGGTGTCGCGTAAATGGATACGACGCATTTCCCGTGACTAGTATCCGATCGGATTGACCAGCCAAGGTGTGCGCGAGAGAATGAAACTATCCCGACAGCGCAAATGCTATTGCGTCGGTGGAGCCTGAAATTGCTTCAGCAATTGCGTTACTACCTCGGGATCCGGTGGCGCCGGAATTCCCTGTGCTTGCTCGAGTTGATAGATGCAGTACGGGTTGTCCGCCCGACAACCGCTAGCAGAAACAGATGTTGTCGTGCAGCCGCCACGGCAGAGAGGCAGGTACTTGCATTCATGACAGGCACCGGCAGCCGTTTCTTTCGTAAACTTGCGGTTGTAGGCGAACCCGTCCGGGTTGTTCCATATCTCTGTCAGAGACTTTTCCCGAATATTCCCTTCGACAAACTCCTCGGGCATTGACAGGCATCCCTTGATGTTGCCGTTTGACTCAACGCCCAGGATGCGCATGCCGGCGTAACAGCCGAGATAGGGCGATTCCCCCCACAACTGTGTGCCGAGTTGTCCATAGTAACCGATGTTTTCGCCGACGTCGACACGAATTTCGTCGTTTTTCTTTTGAAATTCGAGAATCTTGGTGATCAGTTTCGGGTAGTTATCCAGTGACAGCACCAATTCTCGATTGCCCTTCATGCGACCGGTTGACGTGCAAAGCTGGATTCGCCACAGGTGACAACCGGCATCGATTAGAGCCTGACGCAAACCATCCAACTCTTCGATATTAATGTTGGAGACCTGAGAAACGGCACAGTAGCCAAAAGCGTTTCGCTTCGACATCATTCCAATGGCGCCCACTGCCCCAGCGAAGCTTCCCTCCCGCTGGCGAATGTAATCGTGCGTTTTCTCCATACCATCAATGCTGACGCCAACGGTCACCATCGGGACACTCTCGAAGTCGTCGACAATCTTTTCGGTGATTGCCAGTCCGTTGGTTACCATCAGCGGTCTCATTCCTCGCGCTCTGATTCTTTTCGCCAGCGTTAACCAATCACTACGCAATAGCGGCTCACCGCCGGAAAGAGTGATATTGTCGGTACCGAGTTCCGCCAACTCATCAATCAACTTCAATGCTTCGTCCGTTGTCAATTCATCCGGTCTCTTCTTGCCTGCCGAAGTGCCGCAATGAAGACAGCGCATACTGCAGGCAAAGGTAGTTTCCCAGACCACCGCCCACGGGAAGAATTTGAACTCGGTCATACTTGCTCCTTAGGTGTCGCTTGAACCTGTTGCTGCCGTGATCTGGCAATGATCTCCAGCATCGGCGTAAGATTATGTTTCCAACTCTGGCACATCTGCTCGCCAACAAGACCTTGATCAGTGCGCTGAGCCGGGCAACCGCCCATACATATTGGCAAGATGCTGCAATCCCTGCACATTTCGTCTTCAAAGGGACTGAAGCTGAACAATCGTGTGAAATTCGGGTGCTGATAGTTGATCTTGTCACGGACATTTCCCATGGACTTATCGGTATCGCCGACATGATTCCAACAGCGATAGAGAAAACCTTCGGAATCGATCAAAAACGCATTAACTCGATGCACCATGCAGAAAGTCGCACTCGGTCGAGGCAGTTTCTCGATGCGGAAGCCCTGGTCAAGAAGCAGCCGACAATAGTCAATCTCGACATCCGAAAAACCGGCATTGTCATAGCAGGTCTCGGCAATGGCGGCACAAGAGATTGACGCCGGCTCCAATTGCGCGAAATACACCGCAACCTTGCCTTGCAGGTCTGCTTGTTTCAACTCCGCTAGCAATTCGATAATCTCGGCGGCCTCCAAGTTTTTGTCGACATTGACTCTGACCGAGACCATCAGCTTGGTAGCCGCGTACTTGAGATTCTCCAAGATTGTCTCGTAGCTCTCCCTGCCATTCTTGAGTGGTCGCTTCTGATTATGCAACCGCGCGGGACCGTCCAGTGTTACTTGACATACCGACACATGGTAGCCAACCAGACGATCGACTACTTCCTTGGTAAGGAGGTACCCATTGGTCACTATTGACGAAGTGTAAGTGAATTGCTTTTCCTCACCAAGCCGGATCAGGGATTCGGAAAGCTCACTAATCACGTCCATGGCCAGCAATGGTTCGCCGCCGTACCAGTTGACGTCAACTTGATCCAAGCTCCTGGCCTGCTTGTCAACAAAACTGACAATGGATTTGATCACCTCGGGGGACATCTTGCCGCGCTTATTGCTCTCGTAACAATATGGGCACGCCATGTTGCAGGCCATCGTCGGCGCCAACACCAGACCCAGTTTCGTCATATCATACCTCACCATGCCGTGCTGGAACTTAAGCGCTTCCAATTCGTCAGTATTCTCACGATACATGAAGAGTCCGTACTCAAGCTGCTTGAGCAATTCCAGTTCAGGAGGAGTTAGACTAGTGACCGCTTCGCGGCCGTCGTTCGATAGTTTGTCGACAAGTTGCTGGTAGGTTTGATAGTTGGCTTCGGTCATCAGCGCTACAGCACCAGTGCGCGAATTGAATGCTATATAGTATCCATCATGCCAAGGTTGGAAATGACTATATCGAGAGACTCTGCTCATGCCGTCTGATACTCTCTTTTCACCTGTGGGGCGTCTCCTGCATCCCGGCCTCTGGCGATCATCTCTCATACCCGGTGGCACCGATGGCCAAACCGGATAGTTGCATAGAGGGCAGCAGGAAATACCCGAGTAATCGAGGCCGATTTCCGGCGTCAATACTAATCAATACATGATTTGCGGGGATTTGTCAAGGCAGTTTTGGTCTGGTTCGCGGTCGACAACGAATATGAAAAAGAAAAGGGAGGACCAAAGTCCTCCCTACCGCTTACTACACGGCGACCGGAGGAACGCCGTACAACGGGACCATTCTAAAGCAGAACTTCAGGATGCAACCGTTGATTGTGCCGGCTTCCTGCGGATCAACTAAATAGATCATTTAGAGACCTCCTGTGATGGGTTTTGGGTCATGCTGATGGGCTTGTGACCCATCCCGTATCAAGGAACTTTTTGATACGACAATATCATTACTTGGGATTATTTGTACTGTCTTGATGAAGAATGACACACCGTTTCGACACATGCAACACCTACGCTGCAGGTCTCTCGCCGGAGACCACTTGTGATTGACTGAAATGAACCATATAATGTGTTTGCGATAATGACCGCCGAGTCAGAACAAACTACTAGTATCAGTTGGAAAGGTAGGTTTTTTTGTGGCAATGTCAAGGAGTACTTGCTTGCCATCAAAGGCAGTGTTATCTAAGACCGACAACGCCTTCCGCGTTAGCACCTTGGGGTAAATGCATTTCGCAGCACAATTGCTTCGGCGAGTCGCTAACGATTAGGGATCGGCGATGACTCTGAAAATAAAGAGGGAGGACCGAAGTCCTCCCTACCGGTTTTTACACGGTACCCGTCGGGACGCCGTACAATGGGACCATTCTGAAGCAGAACTTCAGTATGCAGCCGTTGATTGTGCCGGCTTCCTGCGGATCAACCAAATAGATCATTTAGATACCTCCTGTGATGGGTTTTGGGTCATGCTGATGGGCTTGCGACCCATCCGTATCAAGGGACTTTTTGATACGACAATATCATTGCTTGGAGTTATGCGTGCTATTTTGATGAAGAACGACATACTATTCTGGCACATACAGCACCTACGCCACAGGTCTCTCGTCTGAGACGACTAATGACCGACTGGAATGAATCGCATGATGTGTTTGCGACAACTACCGCCGAGTCAGAACAGACCACTATCAGTTGCCAAAGTAGGGGTTTTTTGTGGCTATGTCAAGGAATATTTGATTGCCGTCAAGAGCAGCGCTAGCTGAAACCAACAACGCTTTCCGGGTTGGCGCTTTGCGGTGAAAGCATTTGCTGTTTGACTGCCTCAGCGAGTTGCTGACGAGTGTAGGGCTTCTTGAGATAGGCTCCGGCGCCCATGGCCTGCATTTGTGACACACGGTCGGTAGCGGCAAAGCCGCTGACAATTATGGCCTTTTGGCTGGGATTAAGCTTGAGAATCTCGCGATACGTGTCCAGGCCATCAAAACCTTTCTCCAAGATCATATCGAGGACGAGCAGATCAACCGGGTGCTCAGTGACATAGGCCACAGCTTCCCGACCGTTCGCAGCCGTCTTGACCTCATAACCAAGACTCACCAGAATCTGTTCGGCGATCTCTCGCTGTTCCGGCACGTCATCGACCACTAAGATGGTGCCGGTGCCTTCGAGATCGGCGTCCACTGGAGCGGCCGCGATTGTCGCTTCCTGGCTCACAGGGAAATAGAGGAGGAATTCCGTACCTTTCCCAAGTTCAGAGAGGACGTCGTAATGACCCTTATGGTCTTTGATGATTCCATAGACAACCGCCAGACCCAGACCACTGCCACTCGCGCCCATTTGCTTATTAGAGTAATATGGCTGGAAGATCTTCTGGATGTTGTGCGGGTCGATGCCGACACCGGAATCGCGAATGCTCAGGATGGCATAGTCGTCTTCTGTTATTCTGCTGAAATCGCTGTGCAAATGACTGAGATGCTCCTGAGATGTCTTGATTGTCAATGTGCCACCATCAGGCATCGCTTCAAAGGCGTTGACTACAAGATTCATAATGGCTTTCATGAGGTGCGATGACGATCCCAGTATGTTGCTTACGCTGTCATCCAAGACAGCGGTCACTGTAACTGCGGGATGAGCCATTTGCAGCGACAGACAATTCGACGATTCCAGGTATTGTCCGATGACATCGTTGATGCTGGTCGGCTTCAACTCGCACCTCCCCCTTCTGGCCAACGCCAGCAAGTCCTGGATCACGTCGGCAGCGTCCTGGGCGGCCTTGCCCATGATTGTCAATTGTCGGCGATGCGGACTGTCTGGAGGTAGTTTCATCATTATCAGTTCCGGATAGGCAACGAGCGGGCCAAGGATGTTGTTAAGATCATGCGCCACTCCTCCCGCCAGCAAACCGAGCGATTCCATCTGCTCTGCCTTTTCCAAGCGTCGCTGCAACGCTTCGCGTTGTTCTTCCGCCTGAATGCGCAAGGTCACGTCACGTGCTACGCCGACGATTCCGGCAACCTTGCCGTCCTCAAAAAACGGTTGCTCACTTACCTCAAGCATGATCCGCTGCCCTTGCTTGTGGCACACTTCTGCTTGATATGGCGGGCAGGCCGTTCCCTCGATGAGAGCTTTTTCCGTATACTCAGCGACCTTGGTGTTGATGGGATTGTCTGTCAGGAATATCGAATAATGTTGCATCCACTCCTCAGGCGTATAGCCGGTGACAGCTTGCACAGACTGCGAGACATAGCGAAAAATCCCGTTGGTATCATGCCGGTAAATAAAGTCACGCGCATTCTCAAGGAGAACGCGTTGCTCTTCCGCCAAGGCCGAGACCTTGGCAGTTGTTGCCTTCAGTGCTTGCTCAGAGTGCTTATGCTCGACGACTTCGTTGATCAGATTGGCATTTTGCACGAAGAAATGGCTGATCAGACGGGCAATCTGGCCGAACTCGCCTGCGGTCGTTTTCAGCTTCTCAATAGGCGCCGGATCGTCGTCCGTAAGCGCCGTAGAGATTAGTTTAAGCGGGAGGGTAACCCAGCGACGCATCGTAAGAAAGAGAACAAGTATCAGCACACAGAGAAAAGCCAGAATCAGCTCTGAACGCGAGGAAACAGCGCGATTGAGCTCCCTCAGGAATTGCGATTCGCTCTCGCAACGAACCACCGCCAGCGGCTTGTTGCTCAGGTCGAGCAACGTATCGGCGGTGCGTATCTTTCCCTCTGCCCGGTCAGACGCCCACGGTGGCAAGGCATCCAAGTCTAAGATCACGACAATCCGGCTCCCCGCAAGACGCGACAGTTCTTCAACGTACTCCGACGACCAGAGTCGCCCCACGAAAAAGAATCCCCGCGGTGGAGACTCTCGTTTGTTGTCGGAACTCGGTTGGATGGGCGCGCCAAAGATCTCCAAGACGCCGGAAGACGTCCGGACAAAAAAGTGAGGGAAATGGCCGCGTCGAAAGACGACGGCACTGGAGTCGCGCGAAATCGGTAATGCCAGTCCGCTCAAGCCGGGAGAATCGGAGGCACAATATACGGGAGCAAGATTCGTGTCGCACACCCAGGCAGCCGAGGCATTAAACGTGTTCAAAGAGACATCGATATTCTCCTTTGCCCAGGCGCTGTCCCGGTCGTTTACGAACTTGACCATGTCATCCCAGAAACTGTAGTCATACGCCAGAGTCTTCGGTGCGTAGCTCTTGAGATCAATGATCTTGTGTAGCAGTTGATTCTTGGCTTGTTCTTGCTCGCCCATGGTCAGGTCGAGGCGGTATGTTTCAGAATGGTGCAACGCGGCCATACCTGCCATGAGTACGCAAATCATCACTACCAACAGTAGCGACAAGCGTGTTTGAACATTAATCAAGGGAGAATTCCTCTATGCCTGTTGTCCGTTTTCGACCCCATTTGTTAGCTTATCGGTTCCACGGAACTCAGATTTAGTATCGTCAAATGCAGTTTGAACCTAAAGCTGGGGTTGGAGAGGCAGCGAGATCTGTTAAGTTAATGCCGGAGGGGGGAATCGAACCCCCACGGGGTGTAAGCCCCGCCGGATTTTGAGTCCGGTGCGTCAAAATGTCAGTCTTATTGTCAGAGAGAAACTTCTAACCAACGCGTTTGTTAGCCAAATGGTTGGCCACTGGATCTGAATAGATGCTTTGTGACTGATTATCACGAATTTTACGGAATCTATGGCACAGAATTGGCACAGGGAGCTTTCTGAAAGATAGAACCCGGACTTGGGCCCCAATACGGTTTCATCCCGATAGCACTCTGAGCGGGTGTTCGAGCATTGATTAAGTCTTTAGTCTCGTTCTGAAGCCACGAAGTATGTCGTCAAACCAATTCAGACACGAAGTGCTGGAAGTTAGTATACGGTTTGAGTAGTGGCGAACACTTTTCGGCGGTGTCTCCGCTGAAGGTTGACGTTCGCCTTCGATCTCACTTACAAAGCGCTCTCAGTCCCGAACGATCTACCCAAATCGTCTTTTAGCTCAACACCCCTTCTTATCCAGATTTGGCTGACAGCAAACACCTATATCGAATACAGGTAAGGTGAGTATCAACGTTTGACGGAGCAATCAAGAAAACATGTGGAGTCATCCATCGACAGCGTCCAAATCACACAACTTCAATATTGACCACCTCGCGAATAGGTATATGTCCAAAGCGATCATCAACCGACTCATCATTAACTTTCCACTCCTTGTCGTAAACAAGTTTCGGGCTTCTGATTTCGGTGAGTACGTTGTTCTCGCATCCGTTGTGATGGTAGATCCTGACGCTCTTTTTCAAATGACAGGCAAATCTGACAAGCGCGAGGATGAGCATTTCCTTGATCGGTGACATTTTGCCAGGCGTCGAAATCGCCGTAAGAGTGTCTGCTAAGAATCCCGGCATTTCACCGGAGATATGCAGTTGGAGTTTCGTGCGCGCCCTGTGTATGGGGTCAAAGCTGTCCGGGGCGAGACTGCACTCAAGGAACTCAAGGGCAAAAAGAACGGCAGCAGACTCCTCCGGGGAGAGACGCGAATACGAGCCACTTCTGTCCATGAGGCGATACCCCCCCGCCTCGCCATCAAAATACAGCGGGAAACCCGCCGTTTCGAGTGATCGAACATACCGGTATGCGGTCCGCTCGCTAATATTGCACTCCCTCACCATCGTCTTGACATCAACAGCTCGTCTGTGATGGAGGAGGTTTATGAGCAAAACCAGATTTTCAACTTTTGCCATATAGCCTCCGGGGGAGCTTGGGTTCTCCCCCAGTTTGGTTTGTGGATTAGCAGCCTCTTATCTATTTGAGGCTACAGCACAGCACCGAAAAACAAGACCACTACCTCGATCACATCGGATGCCGCCATTTCGCTGTTCGGTATCACCGCAGTGCGTGTTATGATAGTAGTATCTGCCGAAATGCCTTCTCCGGGGAAAGGTACGCTGCCGCTTCCTTCAGCAAAGGCTGGCACGGAGACGATTTGGCCAGACAAAAGCCACACAGTGCAGAGCGCTGTCAGCGCAATCACGATGCGTCGGGCGCGTTGGGAATGCCCTTTCATGGTTCCTCCTATGAGTTTGGGTCGAGAGCCGACGGTTCACAGGAGAAGTGCAAGTCAAGAAGTGTGCCAAAGTTGGCACGCTAGCCTGCCAGATCAGATTCCGTTGTCAGGCAATGTGTTAGAGCATTGAGACTCGCTTTCAGATCACTAGGTTTTGCGAGCACGCTCACCGTTTTGACGAGCGTGACGGATGTGAGCGGTGAACCTGTTGGTCTACCTCGGGATAGAATTCACCGAAATGGTGAACAATTTGAGTTGGGGAGAGTGCGGTTATACGGGTTGTGTCGGCTAATCGTTTCGAGAGTCTCTTACAATGCCGTATTGTTTGATCCGTCGCTGTAGAGTTGTGTACGACAGATTGAGGGCGCGAGCGACGGCCGACTGGTTCCAATCGAAATCGTTGAGGAGTTCCGTGATACGGGCTTTCTCACTCTGCGATCCCTTGGCTCGGAGAGTGGTTCGAGCCGAATCTCGAGATCTCAATCCTGCAACCTCAGTTGGCAGCATTTCAATATCGATTGATCCATACTGATGTAGGATACACATCTTTTCGACCACATTTCGAAGTTCTCTCACATTGCCAGGCCACGAATAGGCAGTCAATATTTCCAGCGCCGATCCGGTAAACCGGAGAGCACGGTTTGGCGCAAGAGTGGAGACAAAGTGTTCAATAAGTAACTCAACATCTTCGGGTCGGTCTCGCAAGGGTGGCAGGATTATCTCGATAGTATTAATTCGATAGTACAAGTCGGAACGAAAACTATGGTTGCTGATCAACTTGTTTAATTCCTTGTTTGTCGCCGCCACAAAGCGAACGTCTACCGTTTCCGGAACATTACTACCCACCATTTCGAACTGCTTAGTCTCAATCACCCGCAGCAATTTTGCCTGTGTCGCAAGTGGCATATCGCCGATCTCATCGAGGAACAGGGTACCACCGTCAGCAGAATGGAGTCTCCCCTCACGGCGAGCAACTCCCGTGGCCACACCCTTCTCGATGCCGAAGAGCTCGCTGTCCAGAAGCTCACCGTCAAGTGTAGCGCAGTTGACGCTCACCAGAGGGCCATCACGGTAGGGACTATACTGATGAATCATAGTAGCGAGGATTTCTTTGCCAGTGCCACTCTCGCCTCTAAGCAGGATCGCTGCGTCTGAGTTTGCGATGATCGGCAGTTTTTCAAGAATATCCTTCATCTCCCTGTTGCGGGTAATTAATATTGTTCCTGACCCACGAGCGGCCAGCGTCTTGACTGCTTCGTTTTTTTGCCTCTGGAGCAGATCCAGCGTGCGGGCGTGCGCAAAGGCGACCGCGATGAAGTTCGCCACAGACTGTATCAACTCCCTCTCATCAATGCCGAATAGACCGGGCAAGCTGTGATGATCGAGATAGAGCACTCCGATGAGTCTGTCCTGGGATACGAGCGGCACACAGGCTATCGACAGGATATTATGCACGACAACACTCTTGTAAGATTTTGTCGTTTCGTCCCTCAGCGCATCTTCGACAAACATACCTCTGCGGCGATCATACACCGATTGGATGACGCTCTTGCTCAGATTGATGATGTCGCTAAGGCTCTCATGGTCACAGTCAATGGCCGCTTCCACCCGCAAGTTCTTACCGCCTTCGGTGGAAAGCAGGATCGCTCCCCGTTCGGCACTCGTCTCATCCAGCGCAAGGCGCAGCAATTGCTGCGCTGTTGATTTGTAATCAGACACGGTATTGAGCAATGATGAAACGTGATGGAAAGCGACATACTTGGAGCGATAAGAGTCCGTCGACGTCGTCAGCCGAGCAAGAGAAGCCTCAATCTCGCTTGCTATGTCGGGATTAGGGAGCAACTTCGCTAGACGAAGCGCTTCGAGCAGGAATCTCAGGCGAAGACCGGTTTGCTTCGTCGCTTCGTAATATTTCTCAATCTGAAGCGAGGTATACAGTGCATGGAAGTAGAGACCAACACGCGAATACCTACGGAAGGATTCTTTCAGTCGGGAGCTATCGACACGAATGGAGCTTTCTTCCGTGCTGTCGAAAGCATGAATGTGACTATAGACTGCCTCAGCAAAAACAGCTGCTGATTCAGTCAGATGTTTTCGCAACAGCTCCGACTCCGCCACAACACTCTTGACCTCCTCAGAGTAACCGGAGAAAAGAAGCAATGCGATACAGGAGCAGGCTCCAAAGAAATTGCCGCAGCCAATGTATTCCTTGGTCAACTCGACGCAGGATTCCGGGTCGACCTTCCGTTTTCGCACGAAATCCAGGCATTCGCGTAGCTGTCGAGAATCAAGTAAGTGCACACGATCTTGCGCGTCTTGAGATATTTTCTCTGCGCGGGATCGCAGGCTTGCCGACAAATCGGCTTTGCCTTGCCAACAATACAGCGTTCCCAGGTAAAGCAGGGATTTGCCCAGGAGCCAAGGTATGGAAACCGACTCAAAAACAGCGGTCGCATATCGAAGTCCAAACTCTGCTTCACGATATCTTCCTCGGCGAAGGTTCAGCCAGCCCATATTCAGATGATACAAGCCGATGGCTCCGCGGTCGCCGCGTGTTCGAGACACTTCCAAGTAATTGGCGATCGCTCGTTCCGCCTTTTCATATTCTCCGATGAGCACATAACACGAAAAGAGACTCGCCTCCATAAATGCCCCGCGAGCAATACCACTGCTCGCACAATTGAGCTTTTTCGCTGATGAATGGAATTCTATTGCTTCCTTGTACTCTCCGCGATCAAAGGAAACCAATCCAAGGTTTGCATAAAGTGGGACCAGACGATCACTATCGACGTACTCAGCACAGTCGCGAATAGCTGTTTCAAGCACCTCACGAGCATTATTTAGGTTGCCCAGCGTCCACTCGATGCAACCCAAAGCGTTCTGAACAATGAGCTCATGAGTAGCAAGTTTGTGATCTTTGGCAATCCTGGCAAGAACTCGGAAGCCCCGTAAGGCGGACCGCGATCGACCTTTTCGATACACAGTCCACAACTGTCTCTCCAACACTTTCAATCGCAGGTGTAGTATGTCATTCGCTGTGGCAATAGCGTAGGCTCCCTTAAGGAATCGATCATGCTCTTCCTGATCCTTATCTATGGCGTACAAGTCTGCCTGCTGAAGGTGCACATGGATCTGCTTGGTTGGCGACAAGTGGTTCGAGGCCAAAGCCCGTATGAAATCCTGTCGCGCATCTGCCACAAAACCCGAGAGCCGACAACACTCCCCGAGTCGCACGTAAAGCGAAGCTCGATTCTTTGCCGAAATTTCGTCAGAATCGCTTTCGAGCAATCGTTTCAGCAGGATAGCGGCTTTGAGAAACCGTCCCTTGGCTTTCAGCTTCAGAGCTGTGCGGGCAATCTGTACACAAGATATCGCAGGTTGTGATGCTGTATTCGGCGATGCAGCACCATCTATCCGAGCATACAACTCTTCGATGTCACCCAGCGAGGGAGAAACATAGAAGTGGTCAGCGTAACGCTCAACGGAAGTCTCTGACACAACCTTGCGAGCAACTCTATACTTGTCAGAATGCGACATAAGGCTTGTCGCTTCAAAGTCATTCGCCAGCTCGAGCGGAATGCCCAGAAGCTTGACATCATGTGTCAAAAATTGCAGAAGACCTTTGTGTGATCCATTCGTCTCCTTCTGCCACATGTAGTAACGGGTCCTAATCACGTGCCAAAGTAAGTGATTCTCGTAGCGGGAAGCATCTATCGCAAGCTGGCTTCCGTGTTCGCGAAGTAGGTGACCGAGATTCGCCGGCCGTTCAACATGATGGTAATGTGACAGAGAGTTGACAATGGGCACCAAACCTCCCATTTGGCGACACAAGTCGTCCCGGGTTACCTGGAGCTCCTGATGACTTCCGTCGGCCACGTTTCTTAACTGCACTTCGAGCTTAGACGGACTATTGTGTGACATGAGAAGCAGCATAACACCGAGAGAGTAGTGGTCTGACTGCGGAAGCACTATCTCGTTTCGCAGAATCTCGGGAGCTATATGCAGAGGCGAACCGAATACCAGACCCTCTGGCTGCATGCCACTTGCGGTAAGAAGATCAAAGTCTGAAAGCAGGACTCTGTGCGTTTCGCCCCGGCACAAAATCCGGAAATTGTCCTTTTTCAGGTCGCAATGAACATACCCCATGCAGTGGATGAAATCTACGGCTGAGAATATCTGGAGTAGGAGTTCTTGGTAGTTGCGCCGGAACATCTCAGTATCGAGATCAACACTTTCAGAAACGTACGGATACACAACATTGTACATTCCGTCCCGTTCAAACCCGCTGATCGGAGAAAGTACGTTCGGATGTCTAAAGTGACAGGCACTCTCAAAACTGTGCTTCAGGATGCGGCCACAATCGTCCTGGGACATCGACGAACCTTCTGCTGGCCTTTTGACCAGAACTTTCCGCCTTAGTCTCCGATCAAACCCGACGAATGACTCAAATAGATTGCCTGTGGCGATTCTTGTTTGAAGCTCGAATCGTTCAGCAGAATTATAGGCATCCAAGGAAGGCTCCGCGGCTCTCAATTGTCATCTGTCGTTAAGATACACTTATATTTCCAAATGACAAGTGCTGCCGGGCTTTGCGCATAGCCCAGAGGTTGGTGGAACGAATCTATTCAGTTTAGACAAGTCTCATGTCTAACAATTGATCATGCAACCCCTTATATCAACAACAAACCCGCGATTCCCTGCGTCTCCAATTGACCTTAGTTGACCACGCAATTCCTGAGCGCTGGCAAAGCTACCTTACTTAATATCGATCTTCCCGATTGACTTCTTCAAATGCTCCTGCGTTTGATGAGTAGTCATCATCGTTGTCTCGATATCCTTGTGACCAAGGAGCTTACCCATTGTTGCAGGATCAACTCCATTCATTTGCATCAACGAATTAGACGTGCGACGCAGGTCATGAACACGTGTAAGGTCTCTGAAAAGCCTGCCGTTCTTGCCACTTCAACAGTGCATCTCTCAGAGAGTCATTGTCCAATTGGCACCCTTCTTCATCACAAACACATATGTACCATCATCCTTGAGCTTTGCGATAACATCAAGAGCGGTTTGGTTTAGGAAGAACTCTTTCGAACAACTCATGGGAGTCCAGCCCTCCCTCGGTCGAATCTTGAGTAGACCAGTTCTTAGATCAACATTGCGGATTGTGTGAATCTGATCAAGGTGGTCCAGTACCGTGTGATGTGTTTAACTATGCCGGAGGGGGGAATCGAACCCCCACGGGGTGTAAGCCCCGCCGGATTTTGAGTCCGGTGCGTCTACCAATTTCACCACTCCGGCAAGTAGTGCATTTTATAATCGTTTCCTGCCGTCAAGTCAAGAATTTCTCTTGGCCACCTGTTGATTACAGCAACGCAACAAGAAAGGGTTTGCCTGCCGCCAACGAAATCGCTTATATGTTGGCGACGAAAGCAGACGGCGCACGAGCAGAAGAAAAGGTACAGTAGCGGATGCACAAGCGCAGTGACTATTTGAGTTGGGACGATTACTTCATGGCTGTCGCGCTGCTATCGGCACAACGAAGCAAAGACCCCAGTACTCAGGTTGGCGCTTGCATTGTCAGCCCACAGAACAAAATCGTTGGCATCGGCTATAACGGCTTCCCGATCGGCTGTTCGGATGACGAACTACCCTGGGACCGCGAAGGCGAACCGCTCGACACGAAATATCCTTACGTCTGTCACGCTGAGATGAATGCTATCGTCAACAGCACACAGGCGAACCTGTCGGGTAATCGGCTCTACGTTAGTCTATTCCCCTGCAACGAGTGCGCCAAGCTGATCATTCAAGTCGGTATCAAGAGAGTCGTTTATATGAGCGACAAGTATGCCGAGAACCATCTGTTTGTCGCTGCCCGTAAGATGTTCACTATGGCGGATGTCGTCACGGAGAAACTCATCCCCAAGCGTGGCAGCATTCTCCTTGACTTCGCGCCGTATCTGTAAGCTCAACCATTATTACACCACATATCTCAGGCGGCGTTGATCTTCGGCGAACTTATCAATGCCTGCTCAACCTCCGCGTCGTTGAAATCCTGATCCTCAAGGCGACCTGTCAAGTGGGCCTCGTAGGCAGCAAGATCGAAATGGCCGTGCCCGCTGAGTGCAAACGCTATCACCTTCTCCTCGCCGGTCTCGCGACACCGCATTGCTTCATCTACGGCGACCCGAATGGCATGTGCACTTTCCGGCGCCGGAATGATTCCTTCGGTCTGCGCAAACAGGATGGCCGCTTCAAACACCTTCGTTTGCGCGACGGCCACGGCTTCAATGAGTCCTTCATGACGCAGCAGGCAGAGCAACGGTGCCGCGCCATGATACCGCAGGCCACCAGCATGAATGGGAGCAGGCATAAACTTGTTCCCCAATGTGTACATCTTCATCAACGGAGTCAGCCCGACACTGTCGCCAAAGTCATAACTGTATGTCCCCCTTGTCAGCGTGGGACAGGCGCTGGGTTCGACGGCAATCATACGCGTGTTCTTCGAGCCATTGAAGCGTTCGGGCATAAAGGGAAACACGAAGCCGCTGAAGTTGCTGCCACCCCCTACACAACCGATGAGAATGTCCGGATATTCGCCGAGCTGCTCAAACTGCTGCCGCGCTTCGAGGCCGATGACAGTCTGGTGCAACAAGACATGGTTCAGCACGCTGCCAAGCGAGTATTTGGTATCTTCGCTGCCGGCGGCCATCTCCACCGCCTCGCTGATGGCGATGCCGAGACTGCCGGTACAATCGGGATCCGATCGCAAGATGGCTCGGCCGGAAGCAGTCTGATCTGAAGGACTGGCATGTACGGTCGATCCAAAGGTCTCCATAAGAAGTCGTCGGTATGGTTTTTGATTGAAGCTTACTTTAACCATAAAAACGGCGCACTCAAGACCAAACAGCTTGCAGGCCAACGCCAGTGCGCTACCCCACTGGCCGGCGCCGGTTTCAGTAACTAAGCGGCGCACACCGGCGATCTTATTGTAGTAGGCCTGAGCCATCGCAGTGTTGGCCTTATGGCTGCCGGAAGGGCTAGTGCTCTCATTTTTATAATAAATCCGGGCCGGGGTTCCCAGCGCCTGCTCCAACCGCCGGGCGCGATGGAGCGGAGTCGGCCTCCAGAGTCGATAGGTGTCACGCACTTCTTCCGGAATCGCAATGAATCTTTCCCGACTAACTTCCTGCGCGATCAAAGCTTCCGGAAACAGCGGCGCCAAATCCGAGGGTCCGATTGGCTTTAGCGTGCCGGGATGCAATGGAGGGGGCAAAGGCACCGGGAGATCGGCCCGAATGTTGTACCAGGCGCGGGGAATTTCATTTTCCGTCATTAGGGTCTTGAGCTGTTTCATGGTTGAGTCCTTTCGGTTTGGATTCATCAACTATTGGTTATTTCTCTCTTTCTGACGCCGCTGATACAGGGGGGAAAAAGAATCGTGGGATCGGCGAATCCCACGATTCCTCGTTGCCCTTGGGCAACAAAAAAGGTGGGAACGCCAATAGGCATTCCCACCTGTATCTACACTACATGGCAGAAATACCTACGGCATCTGCCACCACCAACTATTCAAGTTCGACTTGTAAGCAACTCGGTAAATCATATTGTTCAAATCTCCGGTAGGTAAGATACCATCAATTCGGTTTTTGTCAAGGGAAAACAGCGTCTGTGCGGGAGAATAAAGTGGAGGGGGGAGGATTCGAACCTCCGAAGGCTTCGCCGACAGATTTACAGTCTGTTCCCTTTGACCGCTCGGGAACCCCTCCAGAAAGACGGGGAGAGAATATAAGGGTTCGGGCTTGGGGCGCAACTGTTTTTTCGCCTTCTGACCATCTCCTCTTAGTCCTGATCATCGTGAAACACTGAAACATCTTTTTCTCGACATGAATCCAAAAAGCAGTGATAATTAGGCAAACACAGTCGCGCCGTCTGGAAAATCAGAACGCGCACACAGTGGAGGAAGAATGAAATCAATGCAAACGCTAAGGCGAATCATGATCGCCGCCTTGCTCTTGGCTGCATGTGCATACACTCAGAATGCACCCGATATGTCCGGGGTGTGGGAAGGAACCATCACTTTGCCCGGTATGCCACTCGGCATCACTATCGAATTCACCAAAGCCGACGATGGCACTTTCGCCGGCAAGATTGACATCCCATTGCAGAACGCCAAGGGTCTGCCGTTGGTGAACATCGCTGTCAAAGAGGCCGCTGTTTCGTTCGATATTGCCGACATTCCGGGGGAGCCGAAATTCACGGGCACGATGGCAGATGACGGCAAGACCATAGCCGGCGACTTCACTCAGGGTGGCGGGAAATTTCCCTTCTCCCTCAAACGCCAGGACGCTGCTCAGGCCGCGGCCGCCGAGGGAGCGCTCAAGGACAAGCTTGATCGCCTTCGGGTGGTGGTTGATTCGCTACGCAAGGTCTGGAAAGTGCCGGGCACTGCTTTGGGGATCATCAAGGATGACAAAGTCATACTGAGTGAAGGATTCGGCCAGCGGGGCGTTAAGGATAATCTGCCAGTCACGCCGCAGACGTTGTTTGCGATTGGCTCGTGCACCAAGGCATTCACCACGGCCGCATTGGGAATATTGGTCGATGAGGGAAAACTTGAGTGGGACAAGCCGGTCAAACAGTATCTCCCCACTTTCAAGATGTACGACGACTTCGCCACTCAGCGGATGACCGTTACCGACTTGCTTTCCCATCGTTCCGGACTGCCGCGCCATGATTTCATGTGGTATAACTCTGCGTTCTCACGGAAAGATATTTTCAACCGTCTTCAGTATCTCGAGCCCAACAAGGATTTCCGTACTGACTGGCAGTATCAGAACATTATGTACATGACTGCGGGTTACCTGCTTGAACAGGTCAGCGGTGGCACCTGGGAGAGTTTTGTACAGAGTCGCATTTTCGAGCCGCTGGGAATGAGGGCGAGCAACTTCTCAGTAGACGAGTCGCAGAAGGCATCCGATTTTGCTTTCCCTTATCGCGAAGTCAAAGACACCGTCAAGTTGATTCCCTTCCGCAGCATCACAGCCGCCGGACCGGCGGGATCGATCAATTCCAGTGTAAACGAGATGATGGAATGGGTACGCCTGCATCTGAACAATGGCAAGGTTGGCGACAAGCAGTTGCTTAGTGTCGCTGCAATGACTAACATCCATTCACCCCGCATGGTTATGCCGCAATCAAGCTTGAACAAGGAGGTGTTGAATTCCAGCTACGCGCTGGGGTGGATGAGCGAAGTCTATCGGGGACATCAAGTCGTTGAACACGGTGGCAACATCGACGGCTTCTCGGCACAGGTGACAATGCTGCCTCAGGACAACATCGGCATCGTCGTATTGACGAATCTCGACGGAACTCCGCTTCCGGGCATTATCAGCAATTGCGTTGCCGACATCCTACTGGGATTGGAACCAATCGATTGGAGCGGTCGTATCAAGACACAAGTTGACGTGGCCAAAGCCGGTCAGGAGAAGGGCGAGAAGGATGTCAGTGACCGTAAGCCCAACACCAAGCCGTCACATGCATTGATGGACTACGTCGGTGAATACGAGAATCCCGGATATGGTGTCTTGATTGTCAAACTTGACAGCAAATCACTCGAAATGACCTACAACAATATCACAGCTCAGTTGGAGCACTGGCATTATGACGTCTTCCGCGCGCATGGTGAGGAACTCGAGGGTCTCAAGCTCTATGCGAACTTCATGACCAACAACGCTGGTGACATAGATCGCGTCTCTCTGCCACTCGAGCCGAGCGTCAAGGAAATCTCCTTTGCGCGCATCCCGCCCTCGTTCATGCGCGATCCGAAGTATCTGAAGCAGTTCCTCGGCGAGTACAAGGTTGAGGGGGAAACACAGACTTGTACCACGGGACTAAAAGGCGACTCAACACTCACTCTGTATGTAGCCGGTCAGGCAGTTTACGAGCTTGAACCTTACAAGGACCGCGAGTTCACGATCAAGGGGCTGACCGGTTTCAGGGTGGCGTTCACTCTCGACAAGTCGGGTTCGGTGACCGAGGCGATCTTCTACCAGCCTAACGGTATCTTCACCGCCACAAAACAGAAGTAGGTTTCAACCAAGTGATCGGGCGCAACAGTGTTGCGCCCGAGTCCTTCTAGAGGTTGACCTCCCGCCGACAATCACCGTCGCAGAATCTGTCCCTGTGTTCCCGCGTACACGAGGTCTTGAATCGACGGCTGCTGCAGGAAATCGTGCGGGAATCCGAGTTCGATGGCACTGACCTGATTCAGCCTCGTAATCTGGTCTGGAGTCAACTCGAAATCAACGCAGTCCAGATTTTCCGCGAGTTGCGTTGCAGTTCGAGCGCCGATAATGGGGATCATCTGCTGTTCGCGTTGACGCACCCAGTTCAGCGCCACTTGTGACGGCTTCCTATCGATTTCATTGGCAACCTTCTCCACTTCCTCGGCGATGGCGAGGTTCTTTTCTGAGAGCCGTTTGCCTTCCGGAGATATTCGCTTCGGAACCTTGGGATCGAAGTTCTTCTTATTGTACTTACCGGAGAGCAAACCACCGCCGATCGGCGCCCAAGGAGTAACGGTCAATTCCAGCTCCCTGGCCATCGGCAATAGCTCACGTTCAACTGTGCGCTCGATCAGGCTGTACTCAATTTGCAGGGCAACAAACGGAGTCCAGCCCCGCAACATCGCAAGCATATTGGCTTGCGACACGATCCATGCCGGGGTATCGGAGATACCGATGTACAGAACTTTTCCCGCGCGTACCTGATCATCCAGCGCCCGCATGACTTCATCGACCGGCGTCAAATAGTCCCAAGCGTGCAGCCAATAGAGATCAATATAATCCGTCTTGAGACGCTTTAGACTGGCATCCAGTGATTGCACGAGGTTTTTGCGATGGTTCCCGGCGGAATTGGGATCCCCTTTGCGCGTATAGAGCGTATACTTGGTGGCGATCACGAACTCTTCCCGCTTTGCTCCGACAAACTCACCCACCAGACGCTCACTGGTTCCTTCGGTATAGCGATTGGCGGTGTCGATAAAATTGCCGCCGCGTTCTATGTACAGTTCGAATTGCTTGCGGCTCTCTTCCTTTGATGCACCCCAGCCCCATTCTTCTCCGAATGTCATTGTGCCGAGACTAATTTCAGAAACCCGCAAACCACTTCTGCCAAGCAAGTAGTATTTCATCGCAACTCCTTTCTCCGGTTACAGACACTATTTGTTGATGCAACGTATTGACTACGGCCTCCGTTGGCAATCACACTTTTTGCAGTTGCATGCCGTCTATGCTCGCGCCAAGGTGCCGAGAGATGATCTCACATTGATGTTGTCAAAACGCTGAGATTGCATATCATCGTTCCATCATTGCGAGGAGCATAACATGCCAAGAAGATACCTGATTCTGTTGATTGCACTGCTGGCACCGGCGTTGACCCAGCTACATGCCTCCGAAAAACCCAAACTGGCGGTTGTCATAGTTGTTGATCAAATGCGGTCTGATTATCTGACCCGGGAGCAAGCGCTCTCGACCGGCGGCTTCAAACGTCTGCTCGACAATGGCTTTCAGTTCACGGAAACTTATCATGAACACGCGGTCACGGAGACCGGTGTTGGACATGCCACGATCGCTACCGGCTGCTTTCCTTCGCATCACGGCATTGTCGGCAACGAATGGTGGGACGGAAGCAAATCGCGCTGGGTTTACTGCGTGGAAGACTCGGCCAAGAGCATTACTGAGCGACCCGACACGGCAGGGCGTTCGCCAAGCAGTCTTAGGCGTCCGGTTTTTGGCGACTGGCTGCGGAAGTCCTCGCCCCAAAGCAAGGTTTTCGCTGTCACCGGCAAGGATCGCTCTGCGATTCTCATGGCCGGCCTTGGAGGTCAGGCGTACTGGTACTACCCTGGTGATGGCACATTCGTGACTTCGACATACTACGAAGAGACCTATCCCGCCTGGGTAGATTCCTTCAACACCAAGCTTCCTGCGACAGACTACGCCGACAGCATTTGGAATCGCTTATTGCCACGCGACAAGTACATTGGCCCCGACAGTGTCACTGCCGAATACGACGGCAAGAGCACTGCATTCCCGCACAACTTTGCAGCCGATTCCGATTACGTGCCAAGGGAATACTATGAAGAGTTTCGGTACACTCCGTTTTTCGACCAGTTGACCCTTCAATTTGCTCGTGATCTCGTAATCAATGAACAGTTGGGCGCGGATAGTGTTGCTGATCTGCTGATGATCGGTTGTTCTGCCGGTGATTACATTGGTCATCGCTATGGTCCCTCCAGCCACGAGATTCAGGATCACTATCTGCGCCTCGATGGCTATCTCCGCTCGTTCTTTGCGTTTCTTGACAGCACGGTCGGCGTCAATCAGTATGTAGTGGCGCTTACCGGAGATCACGGAGTAGCGCCATTGCCGGAGGAACTCAGAGAGAAAGGCGTTGATGCCGGACGCATCAACAGCGATATGCTCGCGGCCGCAATCGGACGTATCGGCGCCGCAGTTGCCGCCGAAATCAAATGCAGCACGAATGTTGTCCTCGGTGCCGGTCGCGACGTCAACCTCAATTATGCCGAAGCCAAAGCCACCGGCCACGACGAACCATGGCTCAGACGGACTATGAGCGAGAAGATCAAGCGACTGAGTTTTGTTGCCGACGCGTTTACGCGCGACGATCTTACGTCCGGCGGTGACGATGCTCGCCCCTTTATCAATCTCTATCGTAACAACTACTATGCAGATCGCTCGCCCGATATCATGCTGCGCTTCAAGGAATACTGGATCATTTCTGATGAGCCTCACGGAGCAAGCCATGGGACTCCTTACAGCTATGACAGGCATGTTCCCCTCATTTTCTATGGAGCGGGAATCAAGGTCGGTCTCGACACATTGAAAGCAGCATCGGTCGATGTCACTCCGACGCTTTCTGAGCTGCTGGGCACTGCTCCGCCTGCAAATATTGACGGCCGGAGTTTGCTTAATCGGTTGAAACGATGACTCTATCGTCCCCACGATCTACCTGTTTTGTCTTCTCCCCTCTGCTCTTGGGAGAAACGCCGATGGAGATGCAATTTACCTGTTGACTCTCGACCCTTGATGTGTCATTTTGCGGTGATTTGAAAAGCAGTTGCATCGCTCACAAGAAACGACTCGACTCTCTGGAGGTCATTGCATGAAAGCGCACACCGTCTTCCGGCTGACGCTCACCTTCATCTTTCTTCTTGGAATTCTGGTCGTGATCTCCGGATGTGGTCAGAAGGGTCCCCGCGTGGTCAAAGTAGCATTGGTAGCGCCATTAACCGGCGACATTGCCGCGCACGGGCAAGGAATGAAACGCGCCGCACAGCTTGCGATCGAAGAGGCAGTACAGTCAAACCGATTCAAGGACTTCAAATTAGAGCTGGCGGCATTTGACGATCGCGGCGATCCGAAAGAAGCGGTCACAATTGCCAATCAGATCATTTCCGATCCCGCGATCCTCGGCATCGTCGGTCATCTCAACAGCGGTTGCTCGATTCCGGCAAGTCAGGTCTATGCCAAACGCAATGTTCTGATGATCACGCCGGCATCAACGAATCCCAAGCTAACCCAGCAGGGTCTTCGGAATGTCTTCCGGCTCTGCACGACCGACGACGTTCAAGGGAAGTTTGCGGCTGACTACGCCGTTGACAATCTCAAGATCGAAAAAGCGGCGCTTGTGCACGACAAAACCGCCTATGGACAGGGGCTTACCGAGGAATTCAGGAAGGAATTTCTGGCTCGCAACGGACAGGTATTGAGCTTCGACGGTATTGACGTCGGAGAAAAGGATTTCAAGGCGCTCATCACCCGTATCAAGGGGGAGAGTCCCCAGTTGCTGTATTTCGGCGGCATGCATCCCGAGTGCGGATTATTGTCGAAACAGGCAAAGGAACTCGGATTGAGTGTGCCGGTCTTTTCCGGTGATGGAATCGTGACGCCCGAATACGCCAAAATCGGCGGTCCGGCAACGGAAGGTGATTACGCATCCATGATTGGTTCACCTCCGGAGAAACTGCCGGCAGCCAGCAAGTTTGTTGCGAACTACCACCAACGTTATCCCAAAAATGATATGCAGCCTTATGATCCCTACACTTACGAAGCGATCAACATCATCCTTGATGCCATCGAGAAGACCGGCGGCGATCGCAACAAGATGATCGATTACATAGCCAAAGTCACCTATAGCGGCATTCTCGGGGAATCAAGCTTCGATGAGCGTGGAGATACTCGCAACAAGACCATCACTATCTACACCGTTAGGAATGGTTTGTTCAAGTATGTTGACTGAGGACGCGAGACTGATCCGCTAATGTTTTTCCAACAACTTGTCAACGGCATCACTCTCGGTAGCATCTATGCCCTGTTTGCCTTGGGCTATACGATGGTCTATGGCATCCTACTGATGATCAACTTCGCCCACAGCGAAATCTTCATGGTGGGCGCTTATCTCGGATTCTGGGCTTTGTCACTCTTGCCGGTCTGGGTTCAGGGTTGGACACCCGGCTATTTCATACTGGTGTTTGCCATCGCTATGATGGGAGCCGGATTGTTGGCGGTGACAATTGAACGCGTCGCATACCGCCCGCTGCGCCGCGCTTCCCGATTGGCGCCCTTAATAAGCGCAATTGGTGTTTCTATTTTCCTGCAGAATCTCGTGCAAGTGACCGTCAGCGCCCAATCACAGCCCTATCCGGACACATTCAAGATCAGTCACTACGAGTTTTTCGGCGTGCAGGTCAATTCACTTCAAATATTCATCTTTGCCCTCGCCATTTCGGCGATGGTGCTGCTGCAAGTCTTTATCACGAAGACCCGGCTCGGCAAAGCCATGCGCGCGACCGCTCAGAATCATACCGTTTCGCAACTGATGGGGATCAACGTTAATTTCATAATCACGGTCACCTTCCTTATCGGCGGCGCGCTCGGCGGGCTGGCGGGTGTGCTCAACGGCATGTACTACGGAAGCATCAAATTCAATATGGGCTTCTTCCCCGGTCTCAAAGCATTTACCGCCGCGGTTGTAGGTGGCATCGGCAATATCAAGGGCGCGATGGTCGGCGGTTTCTTGCTCGGCATCATCGAAGCGCTCACCGTTGGCTACATCTCGTCGGCCTACAAGGACATTATTCTCTTTGCAGTACTGATTCTGGTTCTGATTTTTAGACCCACTGGCATCTTCGGTGAGGAGGTTACTGAGAAAATATGACCTTGCCTCGTCGATGGCCTCTGATAGCCATAGGACTGCTGGTCGTCCTGATTCTGCCGTTAGTGTTAAATCAACTGGGTAACCTATATGCCGTCCGTGTTATCGGTTTAGTCGGCATCTACTGCATTCTCGGCGTCGGGCTTAACATCACGATCGGCTACACGGGTCTGCTCGACCTCGGCTACATCGCCTTTTACGCGATCGGCGCGTACACTGCCGCGATTCTGAGTATTGCCGGCATCTCCTTCTGGCTCGGATTGCCGATTGTCATGGTCGTCGGCGGCGCCATCCGGCTCGGGCTCGGTGCGCCGATCCTACGATTACGCGGCGACTATCTCGCCATCGTCACCCTCGGCTTTGGCGAAATCGTCCGTCTGGTACTGATCAATCTCGATGCAATCACCAACGGGCCCAAGGGTCTGCCACGCGTCGGCGAGAAAATTGCCGATGTCAAATTGTTTGCTTTCACGCTCACGGAAAACATTCATTTCTACTATTTGATTCTCGTGTTTCTGCTGATCGCAATTTTCATTAGCCATCGCCTCGAGCATTCGCGCCTGGGTCGGGCCCTGATCGCAATTCGGGAGGACGAACTGGCGGCAACTCTATCGGGCATCAATATCGCCCGCACCAAAGCCGTGGCATTCGTAATCAGCGGCATCATCGGCGCCGTTGCCGGGGATATCTATGTCCACTGGAATCAATTCGTCTCACCGGAATCATTCACTTTTTGGGAATCAGTGTTGCTCGTTTCGATGCTGGTCATCGGCGGCATGGGGAATGTCTGGGGCATCCTGCTTGGAGTGGTGCTGTTAGTCGCAGTACCGGAAGTGCTCCGTTCCACTCTCGGCACCGCGTTTGTCGACTATCGCATGATCGCTTTTGGACTGCTGATGGTTGTGATCATCATATTCCGTCCGCAGGGACTGCTCCCATCACGCCGTCGCGCACTTGAGTTGGAAGCCGCCGGCGGGGAGCCTTAGAATGCTGCTGGAAGTCAAAACCGTTACCAAAACTTTCGGCGGACTCAAGGCACTCTCCGCGCTCGACATACACACCGACAGCAACGAAATCGTCGGTCTGATCGGACCCAATGGCGCCGGGAAGTCGACTTTATTTAACGTTGTCACAGGTGTCTATCCCCCTGACGACGGGGATGTCATTTTCAAAGGAAAAAGGATCAACGGCTACGCTTCCCACGAAGTGGTCAAGCTTGGTGCGGCTCGCACATTCCAGAACATTCGCCTCTTCGCCGAGATGACGGCTCTGGAGAACGTTATGGTAGGCCGGCATTGCCGGACCAAAGCCGATCTTCTGCAGTCCGTGCTCCACACCGGAGCTTTCGTTCGCGAAGAGAGAGAAATTGAGGAGAGCGCCAAAGAGATATTGGAGTTTGTCGGCTTGCTCAAGTCGGGTAACGAAATCGTCAAGAATCTTCCCTATGGCAGTCAGCGCCGCGTCGAAATCGCCCGCGCACTGGCGACCGAACCGTCATTGCTGTTGCTGGATGAGCCAACCGCCGGCATGAACCCCCGCGAGTGCAATGACCTGGTTGCGCTCGTGGAGAGGATCAGACTGAAGAAGATCGCCGTGATCATTATCGAGCATCGCATGAACGTGGTAATGGCATTGTCCGATCGGGTTGTCGTGCTCGATTACGGAGTCAAGATTGCTGAGGGCAAACCCGACGAAGTTCAACGCGATCCCAAAGTGATCGAAGCCTATCTGGGGTCATGAAGATGGCGCAAGAGAAGATGTTGTTGGAGATTAATCAGATTGAGGTCTACTACGAGCAGATCGCCGCGCTCAAAGGCGTTTCTCTCAATCTTGAACGCGGGGAGATTCTCGCTATCATCGGCGCCAACGGCGCCGGTAAAACGACGCTGATCAATACTATTTCCGGCGTCCTTCATCCTCGCAGTGGATCGGTTGAATTCAACGGCGATCCAATCCACACGCTACCGGCATGGAAGATCGCCCGCAAGGGCATCATGCAGATTCCCGAGGGTCGCAAAGTTTTTGCCAAACAGAGCGTGCTCGAGAATCTTGAATTGGGCGCCTATTCGATCAAAGACAAATCTGCAATCAAAGCCAGCATTGAGCAAATGTATACGCTGTTCCCGGTGCTTAGCGAGCGGCGTAATCAGTTGGCAGGTACTCTGAGCGGCGGCGAACAACAGATGCTGGCGATCGCCCGGGGTTTGATGGGTCATCCCGAATTGCTGCTCTTTGATGAGCCGTCGATGGGGCTGTCTCCGGTGATGGTGGAAAGAGTGTTCCAGACGATTCAGGAAATAAACAAGCAAGGCATTACGATTTTGCTTGTCGAGCAAAACGCTAAGAAGTCGCTTCAGATTGCCAATCGCGCCTACGTGCTCGAAACCGGCAGAATCGTGCTTGCCGATGCCGCTGCCAGGCTACTCGAAAACGAACAGGTGAAACAGGCGTATCTCGGCGGCTGATCTTGCGTATCCGACATCTTTCAGATGGGGACGTATGTAAATCATCACCTACCACGAAAGGAGTTCCGCATATGCCCACAAAAGTCTACATCCTCTGTGCCTTTTTGTTTTTGCTAGCCACCCCATATTCTGCTTCTTGTGAACAGAAGGATGTGGAAAAAGCACGCATCGTTCTTCAAACAAGTTCGATGAATGAGGTCGTCATCAAACGAGGCATTGCATATCGTACCGCTGGAAACGTTTCACTCTCAATGGACTTATACTACCCACCGAGTATTGATAGCTCTACCGTCTTTCCTCTCGTAGTCTTTGTGTTCGGCTATTCAGATACCGTTATGCGCAATACGTCCGTCTCGAAACTAAAGGACATGGGCCAATATGTTTCTTGGGCACAACTTATAGCTTCATCTGGACTTGTTGCGCTCACATATGAAACACTCGATCCTGCATCAGATATTGAAAAGGTCATTCAATACGTCCGAGCGAATGCTTCGTCATTGCAGATCGATGCCAGCAGAATCGCTCTCTGGTCTTGCTCAGGCAATGTTCCGACGGCGCTGTCTCTCCTGACTAAGGAGTCGAGGGACTACCTCAAGTGTGCGGTTTTCTACTATGGGTTCACATTTGAACTCCCTGGCTCCATCAAGGTTTCTGAATTGTCAACAAGGATCGGATTTGCATTTCCAGCAATCCTAGGCGTACCTGACACGTTGCGGTGGGATGCGCCAACTTTTCTTGTGCGAGCAGGGCTAGACAACACTCCCTATCTTAATGAAACGCTTTCTCGCTTTATCATGCTCGCTACATCTAAGAACGCACCATTGGAGTTTCGCAATCTACCAAATGCTCAACACGCATTTGACATTTTGGATGACAACGATAACTCCAGGGAGACAATTAGACGCACAGTGGATTTTATCAAGCAACATCTTTCATCGCAGTAGGAGCGATTTCAGTCGCGACATTCATGGCGACAGCAGTTTTTCAACAATCCCCTGTCAAGTGAGGACTTATGCGAATCATCACTTACCACGAATTGAAAGACAAGACCGAGTTGTTCTTGATTTGGGCCAAATCCTTCGGCTGGTTATGTACGCCGAAGCAAATGGATTATTGGGTCAGGACCGATGAGCGACTGATCGGAACGCCGGTCGGTGTCTGTGCCATCATTGACGGCAATCTGGCCGGGTTTGTCGGCATCATGGAAATCCCAACGCGCAACAAGCATGGCGAGGCTGAGTTAGTCGGTGGACTCTGGGCGGTCAGTACCCGGCCGATGTACGCACGGCAGGGAGTCGGTGGCTACCTACTCGAAGCGGCTGAAAACCATTTCCGATCGAGAGGAGTTCGCCTATCACTATTGACCACATCACGGACGCTGATTTCATACAGAGGTTATGTCTCATTCGGTTACCGGGAAGTCGAGAAAGTCAACGGCTACAGTCATTACTACAAGATTCCCCAACGAAGCGCCAAAGCAGACCCGTTTCCACCCGGACCAAAAGGCAAAGCGCCGAAGTTAGATTTCGAGAAGATTCGCAGCAATTTCGATCGTTATGCGCGCAATCACTGCGGTTTCACGAACCGCCTTATCGGCGCTCTGAAAGAGCAGCAACAAATGGGCGTCTTCGAACCAAGGTACTCGACCGTTCAAGACGAAGGACATTTACTTGCGAACTCACAGATGAGTTCGCTTGGCGTCGCCGAGACTATCGCGTTCAATCAGAAGACGGCTCGTGAGTTGATACAGCGCGCTGTGAAGCTGTCGGGTGCCGGGATCTATGTGCGGTACGTGTTCGACCCGCTCGTTGCCGCCACGCTGGAAAAGATGTCCTTTCGCAAGGACCCCGGCTCCTACGGCGTGCTGATGGCAAAGCCGCTGGCGGGTGTCTCCTTTGATGATGTCTATGACGACACATTCCTCTGGAGCAGCGCTGATTTCTTCTGATCTGAAGACAATGACTTCATACGACAGCGCCCCACCTCCTATCGGAAGCGGGGCGTTGTCTCTTGACGGATCTTCTATCGCTTTTCGAGCAAGATCATCGTGTTCTTGGGGGTGGCGAAGTCGTCGAATGCCTTTTTGAACTGCTGGTATTCATCGGTGCTGATCGTATTGTCGGTCAGCGTCACGCTTGATGAGTACTTGACTGCGGCACTGTCGGGACTCAGTTCATAGATGGCTTCCCAGGTCCCGAACTGGTTCTGTATCTTCACCGGCTCGGCAACATACACTGCCTTGTAGCCCTTTGGCAAACTGATGACGCCCTCTCTCTTCACCAACATGTCTGGATCAAACACGAAGTCATACGTTCTCTGCGTTTGCGCCGGGCTTACGGGCATTAGCGCGAAATTAAACGGTGCTTGTGGAATCGTCAGGATCATCATGTCACCTTGCACAATTCCCACTTCCGGTGTTGTGAAAGTTTGCGTTACTTTCGCCGGCAAACTCAGGTCAGCAAGATCAGTCTTTTCGTAGGAGACGTTCTTTCCTCCCTCGCCAATTGTGTTGGCGGACTGCTGGAAGTACTGCTCAGCCTCCTTGGGAGTGGCATCCTTCAGCTCTGAACGAGCGCTTACGTCGAATGACCCAGACAACATGCAAGTGATTTTGCCATCTACATCGCCGTTTGGTTTGACATTCAGCTCAAATCGGGTCGCCGACATATTCGCTTCCGGCGGTGTCTCCGTGATTGGCAACAACTCCCAACCGTCCGGTTTCACTAACAGGCCGGTACCACCCTGGCCGTCAGGAGCATATCCAAAATAGGCGTTGTCGGCAAAGGCATCAATCCATAGTGGCTTACTCTGATAGCTGGGCACGTATACAAACAGTGCATTGAACTGCTTCAAACTCGGATATTCCTGAGCCAACGGCGGCGCATCCAGATGAACCAATTGCGGGTAACACTCAATTCCCGCCGCTTTCATCAGAGACACCAGCAATACGGTCTTGTCACGCCAATCTCCGTACTTGTTTGCCAGTACAACGTTGGCATCATGCGGCTCATACCCCGCCAGCCCCAGTGGCAGCGACAACTCGCCAACACCTCGGATGTCTTTGATCACACAGAGCGATATCTTACGGATCTTGTCGTCCGTGGTCGCAGCACCTTTCGTCAACTCGGCTGCTTTGGCGGCAATTGTACTGTCCGTTTTCACATGTGGATAGAATTTGCCGGCAAACCAATTCGACAGTTGGCCCCAATCATTCATGTTCGTATAGATCAGTCGCGGAGCCATCTTGATCAGCTTGGGCATAAATCCCTCGTTGATGATTTGCGGCGAATTGTCAATCTGCCAGGTGTGCGTGATCATGCCATTCTCGGTGGCGGTACTGTAATCAAGTCCTTCATTCTGGTAGGTGTATTTGATTGTGATATCCTGTGGCACGATCACCGATACTTCCTTGTGTGCAATTGGGTCGTGGCCCTGAAACAGATCATTTCCCGAGACGAAGAATTCTTCCGGTTTATCCGGCGCCTTCGAGTAAGTCCGCAGTTTCAGCTCCATGCAAACACCGGGCGCCATACCCGGAAACGAAATAACCTTTTGCATGATATTGGAATAGATTGCAGCATTGGCCAAGTCGCCAGGAGTCAGGTCGTTGATCGCTTTAGCCTCCACTGGCAATACGCTACCATCTTTCAAGTAGGTCACAGCCTTGATCACAACCATGCTGTCGAAGTCCTTGTTGTAACGCCTCTTGACGTCACCGTACATGTCCTTGCCGCGATCTTGAAGGATTTTCACGACAAGATGCTCGTCTGTGACGGCGCTGTGATCGGGGTTAACCTTGATGATCCGCTGGCTGAGCAGGACCACACCTGCCGCCTGAGGGTATTTCTCCTGTGTTGGCGCGTTCTTCACCATAGCAGCAACGTCGTCGTCCGAATACAGACGCACAGCCGCGGCGGGATGCACCGACAACAGCGCCAGCGCAAATATGACAATTATTGGTACCAATTTCTTCATGATTGACTCACCCTGTGAAAAATCCCTGACTCTAGTTCTGCTTGTCCTTGAGCATGATTATCTCGCCGTGTTGCGCCTTGGATGACGCCAACAGCACTTGCTTCAGTTGCGCATATTTTCCCGGAGACATTTGCTTGGTATCGATCAGTAACCTCTTCTCGTATTTGATTTGCGTGCCGCCGCCAGCAAGCTCCTGAGAGGAAGTTGTGTTGTAGATCATCTTATATTCAATCGATCCGATCTTCTTCGACACCGGATCCGGAACCGACTTGATCTGCAAACCGGCGGGCAGGTTAATAGTCTCTTCTTCATCAGCACCGAAACTAAATCCGAGCACCCAAGGGTATTTGCGTTCAGGCAGGGATGCTGATGCCAGCATAAACTTGGAAATAATCTCGAAGAACCCAAGTGATACCGGACTCTTCATTAGCACGAACTTGCCGGCTTCCGTCGGATAGTTGTCAATTTGATAGGATAGTTTGATCTCAAAGGGTTTGTGCAAATCATCGGCATCGCTGAAGTCGAATGATGTCAACCGCGTACCGGGGTACATCTCTGATAGCAAATAACTCCAGACCTGCTTCACCTGTGCCGACGGTATTGCCTTTGCCCAGCCTCGCAGCGCCAAATCATAAATGCCTTGAGTCGAAATCGTCACCTCCGAAGTGTATAACCCCGCCTCAGTAAGATTCGATGTCGCCTTGATCGTTCCCATGTTTTGTTCTGCCGGTGAATGCGGAGTATCGACGAGAGTGTTTCCTTTCTTGGTACAAAGTAGCACTTGCTGTTCCATTTCAACTGCCGGCAACCAGTCGGTTGAATTCTTGACCGTCGGATCTGCATACCGATAGGTGCCGTCATCGTTCTTGATAGCCACAATCGCATGATTGAATGATATCACCGGCATTTCCTTAGGCACATTGTAGCCGACACCGGTCAACACGATTTCCGATTCGATCTTGGCTTCTCGCAACATCGCAACCATCAACGCCGCCACGTCCCGGCAAACACCGTACTTGGTTTCGTAGGTCTCGGTCACCGGCTTTGGTTCAAGACCTTTCTTTTTGCCGGTACCCAAACCCATGTAACGGACTTTCTGGGCTACAAAACGATAAATGGCATCGATCTTTTCGTCCTTCGTCTGCTTGCCTGCTATCAACGACGCAACTTCGGCTCGCAGTGAATCGTTCATGGTGTACTTGGATTCCGCAATTGCGTTCCACCAACGACTCATATCTTCCCACGACTTGAGCGTCGTGAAGGTGATCGTTGTGGCAACATCCTGCAATGCAGGCATGGCAGGCTCGCTCACGATACGCTGCACATTTTCCGCCCACCAGCTATAGCTGATTTTGTCACCCACTTCCTTCTGAGCGAAATTGACCTTGCCATTGCGGGTCATGTGACGCAGCGGTTTGTCCTTGGGTCCAGTGATATTGTACTCAACCCTGATGATCGGGTCAAAAGCCTGGAATCCTGCCGTGCCATCAAACTCATTCTCCATCGGCGCATGGAAGGTGCTGTCAACCGTGTAGTACTCGATACAATCGCCGATTTCGAGATTCTTAAACGTAATCACTTTGGTTTTGGCATCCGGCTCATAAATATTGATCGCCTCGTTTGCGGTTGAGTTGATGTCCTTGATCATGTCGTCCGGAACATCGACCACCGAGCCATCCGTCTTGATGACGCGCGCAAGCTCTACTCTAACAGTGTCATAGGCTTTGTAATAGCCGATCTTGTAATCGCTATAGCTCTCCAAACCGGACTGGGTCAAGACCTTTGCCAGGCCGTGGTTGCGTGATGTTCCGGTGCCATCGCTGTTGAACTCAACATCAGTCTTGTCGAGAAGGACAATTGCGTTGGCATCGGGATACTGCTCTTTGTCCCCCGCTTTCTTGATCAGGTCCAACGTTTCCTTGCTGACCTGAGATGCTGTTGCCGATTGCGGCGCCGTCGCGATAGCGACAAGACAGAGCACCATCACTGCTGCTGCAACTTTCTTGATACAGTTCATTTGTTGATCCTTTCTCTATTTACTCTACACTTTTTTGCATTCTTCTCATCACCATTGGACAGACTGACTTCCGCAACTAGACCGGCGTGGCGCTCTGGATGCAGGAGTGCAGACACCACGACCTCCGTTGCGGGATGAAGCATATTCTGGTATAAACGGGAGAATGGCGGCCTTTCGGCAGAAAGAGGTCGAGTGAATCCGATATAGCGCACCGTCCGGCACGACCCTTATCCTCCGCGCGACTTCCCCAATTCTTGAGTTTCGCCTCTTGATCAGCATATGAAAATCGACAGTCCGATTGTGATCGTTTCTATTCATAACTACCGTGATCTCAAGAGCTGCCTGTCTTGCGACCTCCGTGCTGGGTCTTTCTGCATTCCCCACTGCCGTACGTCACCGCCGATCAGGCAATATACACATATGTACGGCTAAATCGACCAGCGGTTGTCCAAAAAAACGTGGGCAAAGCAATCGCAGCGACTACCATAGCCAATGCCATAAGCACCCACAGTCCGAAGGTCCGCGTTAGGCGCCGACTCGTTCTCCAGGTGACCGCGCCCTTTTTGAAGATTGCGACTCGGAAGAATCGCAACCGTCCCCAGACGGCTCAACTTGACAAAATGCGACCGGGCCTGCTGGGAAAGCAAACTTCGATCTCGGCAAAAAAGTAATCGGCGAACTCTAAATACCACTTGACATTAACTCAGTAAATGTTTTAATTACATCCGAGGTTGTTCTGCAATCTTTCAAATCTTTGCATCTTTCAGGTAGCCATATTTTGTCGAAACTGCATTTCTTGGTTTTGTAGAACAGAAGCGAAGTGGTTGTACATGGAAATGTTTACAAAAACCTTATTGGATGAGGAGGGATAACTATGACGAACGTCCGTTCAAGCGTTCTGCTGCTGTCGGTGTTCCTACTGATGGCTGGGACAGTTCTCGCACAAGATCCCGGTAACCGAGATACGGTGCGCGTTGCGAAGGTCACAACAAACGCTGGCCAAAAGGTGGGAGTGCCCGTTACGATTTATAATGACGAAACCCTGGGGGGATACTCGCTTGGCATCAAGTGGAACTGGGACGCTGTCAAATTCGATTCGATTTCGTATATCGGCACGCGCCTTAGCAAGGACCTGGTGAAGAAGAAGGCGATCGACGCTACGCTCCAAGGAGTGCTGGTCGGCATGTACAGCACGGATCTCACCGTGGATTCACTGGAGCCCGGCGACGGTCTAGTATTTACGATCTGGTGCACTGTTGCCCCGGGCGTGCCGGATCAGTATGTCTCGCTTGATTCAACTTACATTCCCCCCGCAGGGCCATTCATGTTTTCAACAGCCTCCGGAGACAGAATCTCGCCGGAATTCATCAAGGGCGAAATCAAGATCGGCAATCCCCAGCCATCGCCGATAATCGTCCTGAGCAAATCAGCGTTCGCTTTCGCTGACACGGCGGGTGGCACTAATCCAACGTCGCAAGTACAGCACATTTCAAACGGCGGAGGGCAAACACTCAACTGGACGGCCACCAAGCTGGCTTCCTGGCTGGTTCTGACGCCATCGAGCGGCTTAGCTCCTTCGGACATGGTCGTGGCTGTGAATACCGTCGGACTGAGCGCCGGAACATATTCCGACTCGGTGAGTGTGTCGGCTCCAGGGGCAACCAACACGCCGCAGAAGTTCGCTGTAACCCTGACATTGGCCGTGCCACCTCCAACAATCAATTTGACGCCCAGCAGCTTCTATTTCCTAGCGCAGCAAGGCAGCGCGAATCCTCCCGGCCAGACGCTCAATATCACCAACACTAGTCAGGGCACTCTAAATTGGACAGCGACCAAAAACTCCACTTGGTTGACCCTCTCCAGTTATAGCGGAACGGCGCCATCCAGTGTGACCATCAACGTTGACAACACTGACCTGTTGGCAGGCGTCTATGTTGACTCAATTTGGATCAGCGATCCGACTGCCACCAATAATCCGCAGTATGACGTTGTGACCTTCGAGATTTTCTCGGAGTTTCCGGTAATAGTGCCTTCGCCGACTTCGATCTACGTCATCGGCTCCGGGACTCAGTTGCCCTATCCGCGCGAGCTTCTGATTCAGAACAATGGTGGCGGAGTAATGAACTGGCACGTCGGCAAGAAACAATCCTGGATGTCGTTTTCTCATGACTCAGGAACGGCGTCGCAAGATAGCCCCGGTGAAGTCATCGTCAGTTTTGATGGCGCTGGCCTCAGTTTCGGCGAGCATCACAATACTATCACCATCACTTCCACCAATGCCATCAACTCGCCTGTAGAAGTGCCGGTGGTGTTCTCGAAGGAGGAAAACCCTAAGATTCTGATCGTCAGTGACAGCGTCATCAGCTTCAGTGAGTATGAATGCGGCAGCTACCCCGGCGTTGGACCAGATTCCTTCATCGTCAATCCGGGATTGGGGCAACCGCAAATGGAGTGGACTTCGGCTCACCACGCGAGTTGGTTCACAATGAGTCCGACTTCGGGCAACGAAAATACGACAGTGACTTTAAGAGTGTCAGCTGCCGGGCTTACACCGGGTGTCTACATTGACATCATCCACATTTTTTCCGAGGCCACGATCAATCTAGAGGAGAATGTGCTCGTGACGTTCACAGTCATGGCGACGCCATCGGCTAAGGAGATTGGACTGACAAAGGACTCGCTACTATATATCTTTAAGAACACAGCGGTTAGCTCGGTTGATCAGGACATCGTGATCTACAGCATTCCGGGTGGATGCGTTGACTGGCAGGCGACGTCAAATGCTTCTTGGCTGACACCGATTCCCGCGTCCGGAACCACAACTCAGACCGTCAAGATAAGATCGAATGCTGTGGGACTGTCTCTGGGACGTCACGAAGGCAAGGTTACGTTCACGGCCAGTGGGGCCGTACCGAGGGAAGTGAAAGTCGCGCTATGGGTCTATGCCTTTGGCGATGCCAACGGCGATGGTATTGTTGACATCAGCGATGTGGTGTACCTTCTTGCGTACATCTTTTTAGGTGGCCAGGAGCCGATACCTGTCATCTGGTCAGGTGACGTCGACTGCTCTCAAATAATTGACATCAGTGACGTCGTCTGGCTGCTCATGTATATTTTCGGTGGTGGCCAAGCTCCCTGTATCTGGTGACCATCAATTACAGCTGATTTCTGCAAGGACCGCGCGCAGGCGCGGTCCTTTTCTTATCTGCACAATCCGCTTGACCAATTCCCGCAAGTCGTTATATTGCGATTGCCGGCGAATTGTTGCGTCCTACGGATATGGCAAATTCGCTATACTTCTAACGCCTTGCTGCGTATATAGATAGTGATAAAAGTACCGTTCTCATACAACGTCTCAGTCATTCTGACCTCTCTCTTGCAGAACCCGAGCAGCTATAGGAGGAATTTGTGCTTTATCTGCTAAGTTCTTGGAAAACATATGGATCGCTGATTCTGGCGCTGGCAATCTCATTCATGGCAGTCTTTACTCCTGCTACAACGGCAGCGAGTTTCCAGAAAATCCCGATGGAGCAGGCAATTCGAGAAGCCAAGGAGTCGCACGAGATGGAACGGACGATGAAAATTCGCCAGATGAAAACGCAGCGCAATCTCGAAGAAACACTTGGAACCAAAGGTGCCTTGCCGACGCAGTACCAGTATGATGTGCACTACTATCGTATGCAAATGCGCGTCGATGTGGACGCCCAGTTGGTTTATGGGCGCGTTGATCAGATGTCGACCGCAACGCAGGATAATGTCACGTTCTGCGACATCGATCTCTATGCGAACATGATCATCGATTCCGTGCGGGTTGATAACAGCCTAACAACCTTCACTCGCAATGGCAATGTCTTTCGGGTAGATCTGCCGACGCCGGTCAACACTGGCGGGCAGTTCACCGTGCAGACCTTCTATCGGGGACATCCGGTGGAGGGTGGATTCCAGGCTTTTGCATTTGAGACCGTGCAAAGCCAGACTCTGGTTTCAACGCTATCGGAACCCTATTTGGCGCGCACGTGGTGGCCCTGCAAAGACTATCCCGATGATAAGGCCGATTCGGCTGACGTTATCGTGACTTACCCGTCCGAAATGTTCTGCACTTCCAACGGAACAATGGCATCAGATATTGATAACGGCGACGGAACACGCACAACCTACTGGAAAGAACGCTATCCTATAACCACGTATCTGATCAGTCTAACGATGTCCGATTTCAAGCACTGGCGTGATTGGATGAAATATACCGCGACTGACTCCATGCCGGTAGATTACTGGGTCTTCCCCGATGACTCGGAAGCCGCAGTTCCCGGCTACGCACCCACGGTTCCCATGTTGGACACGCTCTCTCGAATTTTCGGACTGTATCCATTTATAAATGAGAAATACGCGATGTCGGCCTTCAACTGGGGCGGCGCCATGGAGCATCAGACCAATACTTCCATCATCTGGGGCTATTATGACCAATCGATGATAGTGCACGAGATGGGACACCAATGGTGGGGCGATATGATTACCTGCCGCGACTGGCACCATATCTGGATGAATGAAGGCTTTGCCACTTATGTCGAAGCTCTCTGGTTTGAGTCATTGGGTGGCTTCACCGATCTCCGCAGCTATATGAACGGTATGCGATATACATGGGGCGGGACAATCTATTGCACCGACACTACCGATGTAAACGCCATCTTCAGCAGCAGAGTGTACGATAAGGGGGCGTGGGCGCTACATATGCTTCGACACGTGGTCGGTGATGAGACTTTCTTCAGTATCTTTCGTACCTACTACGCTGACCCTCGCTACAAGTGGAAGGACATCACAACCGAGGATTTTCGTGACCTCTGTGAGCAGGTCTCCGGCATAGACTTACATGGATTTTTCCAGGACTGGATTTACGGCCAGTACTACCCGAAATACTCGTACTCGTACCTGTCAGAACCACGTGGAACCAATTCCTATCGCGTCTACGTTCACGTCCGACAGACGCAGTCGACTACTCCTACAGCGTTTCGCATGCCTGTAATTGATGTGTCGGTATATGCCGGCTCCTACGTCGATTTCCAAGTACCGATGATGGATCGCGAGGAAGATTACGTGTTCGACTTGAAGGACGTTGCAGCGCCGACCGGAGTGGCTGTCGACCGTAACGACTGGATTCTCAAGACCACTGCGTCTGAATCCTACACAGTGCATGTGATCTACGACACACTTATGACTGGCCTGAAATCCGTTAGCTATCAGGATTCTGTGATCGTGCGAGGCGGCACAAAGCCATACACATACGGTATAACGAGCGGCAGTCTGCCGGCGGAATTGACCCTGAACGCTGCTACTGGTATCGTCAGCGGCATACCCACCGACACCGGCACGGTCACTTTCACGGTTTCCGCCACAGCAACAAGCGGTGGCTCTGACAGCAAGCAGATTACAATGCGAATTGCTCCGAAGCCACAGGCACCATATGTTCCGGGTGATGCCAACGACGATAACATTGTCGACATCAGTGATGTTGTCTCTCTGATCGCCTACATTTTCTCCGGGGGTTCGGCGCCGGTGCCACTAACAGCGGGCGATGCAAACGCTGACTGCGCAGTAGACATAAGTGATGCGGTCTACCTCATCAGCTATATTTTCAGTGGGGGGTCTGCACCTCTGCCGGGATGCTAGGTCCTAGTCAGACAGCAATCCTATCTGGCTAGGGCTGTCTTGAGGCCACTGCCGTGGCGGCGTACAAAACCGTAGGGGTAGCCCAGTGTGGTTGCCCCTGTTCTTATACTTGCGCCTACTCGGTATACCTACGGCCAGCGGGATATTGGCAAGGGTATCCTCGCATCTGCGCAAGATTGGCGGTGGTAACTGAAAAACCGCTTGCTGTAACTTCAAACATTTGTTTTAATCCCTTCAGCTAAGCTTGGGGAGTAGTGATGTTTTTTGGATTCTTTATACTTGCTCTCGGAATCCTGTTTCTGTTGAAGAACCTCGGTGTAGTTTACGGCGACACTTGGGATATTCTCTGGCCGCTGTTGATCATTGCCTTTGGGGCATCGCTGGTTTTCAAAAAACGACATCGTTGATTCTGGAAGCGGCGCGCCGAACGGACCGGTTTCTACTTCGTTTTGGGTAATGCGGCGACAACCGCCGAAGGTCTGCATCAGCAAAACAGTTGAGAACCTGCAACAGGTTCAACTATATGAGTCAGCAAAGATGAAGCGCGGGTTGGTACACTAATGGGTCCACAGCTTTACGGTTTGATGATTGCCGCCGTGGCGGGAGTGCTTATTCCCGTTGTTGGCCGTCTGCGCAGGCAGCTTCTCGTCGTCACCGCGCATGGCTGGAGCACGCTATATTGGGGCCTGACAAACTTCGTGATCGCAGGTCTGCTTACTTCGTTCGTCAGCACGGCCTCGTTGACACAGCTTCTGGCACCGACGGCCACAGTCTGGCTTGTCGCATCATCATATTTCGCGATCGGCATCGGGCTGGCACTAATCGTCTGGGGCATCGGTAGTATAGTGTCGTCCGTGCGGTACATTGAAGATCAGAAAAGCGACGACGAAGACTGGCGGAATCTCTATCTGCAGTTGCAGGATTTATCCCAACAACCGTTCTCATTCGTGGAGATCCTCAACCTGGCGCTGAACCAGTTGCTCAAACGCACGGAAGCCGACGGCGCCGCCGTAGTGCTGTTCAAGGAGAATTCTTCCGAACTGGTGCTTGCCGCTTTCTCGAATCTAGCGCCCGAGACAACGAAGAAATTCGAGCTACTCAAAATCACCGGCGACATTTTCGGCCGAGCGCAGAAACTGGGACGGATACAGTCGGTGGCCAACTTGGCTGAAGCTGACCGCGGCACTTTGGAGCTGTTCGAAGGCTCCGGATTTCTGTCCGCGGCGGTCTTTCCGCTGCGTTCGCGAGACAGAGTACTCGGCTCAGTCGGGCTCTTCTCGGCCAAACCGTTCCATTTCATTCAGAAGCGTTGTGAAGCAATCGCCGTTGCCACCAACCATCTGGCGACGCTGCTTGAAACCGTCCGAAATGACAAAGAAATCATTCGATTGAAAGACCGGCTGAAACCTTCCGAGGAAGCCAAACGAATCGTCGAGGAGTTGTTCTTCCGACGTGGCATCGGTGCGAACCTGGAATTGCGTGAGGCGGTCGAATTTGAACGGGTACGACGTTTCTTCGACGCTGATTCAATCAAGCTGGTTTTCCGCGACGGCGACGGCGAATATCGCATCAAGGCCTCATCCGGCGGCGCTGAGACAGGTCTAATGCTTGACAGACGTAAACTAACCGGCATCTCGCGAGCCGTTTCCGAGAAAAAACTGCTGCTGTTGACATCGCCCTTATCATCTCCGGCAGGCAACGGCTACGATTCGATGCCCCGCCAGACCTTGTTTATTCCCGTCCCCTATCCCGATCGCGATGATCTGGTGCTTCTGTTGGAGAGCGAGACGGCAGCACTGGAGTTCTCCGAGGCAAAGCTGTCGGCGGTACGGGTAGCGTCGGTCTATTTGGCGGACCTGCATTTTCTCTTTCTGGCCAAACGCGACGGTGACCGTTTCCGAACATCGGCGGCGCAACTTGATGACTCAATCGGTCGCATCCTGCATGCAACCTCCCGCAGCCAGATGGCGGCTGCACTGGGGGAGGCATGTGCAACGGTGCTGCCCGCGGCCAAGGGTCGGCTGGTTATCCTTACGGCTGCGGATGACGATGATGACCTGTTAATTGCCGACGCTACCGGGCTCACCATTGCCAACGAGATGGATTGGATTCGTTACAATCGCTTCCTCAAGGCGATGCAGGATATCCTTCTCGCGACTGGAGAAGGTGAGAAGCGAATCGAAAAATCGGTGATGGCGGATGTCGCACCGGCTGATCTGCATGAACGATTTGACAAGTACTTTGCCCATTTGCCGTTGGTAGTGGTTCAGTCGATGATGCCACTCGAATTTGGTGACCGCTACTTCGGTGTGGTTGGACTCTTTTTCTCCGAGGAAGAACCGGCGCCGCGCGAGGCGGTTGCGCTCTATCGACGCCTGGTTCATATAGCTTCACTTAGTCTGTATGCTGCAAGTCACCCGGTATCTAACGACAAAAAGCCTGCCAGCAATCCTATGACAGCAGACACCACAATAGCCAACTCATTTGCCGACAGCGACATGGAATATCGAACTGATAGCCGCGACGGTTGGGAAGACATTGACACAGATCTAGAACTGGCCACTCTACCACCCATAGAAAGAAGCGAGTTGACAGCCCTTGTAGAAGCTTTGGTCATGCGCCTCTTCCACAGTTATCCTCGCGAAAAACTGTATCTGTCGTCGCTAAGCGAACGACGGTTCCGCTACTACCAGATTAGTATCAGTCCCAGCGAGATCGAGCGTTTTCGCAAGCGGCAGTTTAACAGCGACGAATGGCACGCCTGCGCTCTGGCCGCGGACTTTCCGAAAGAGTTTCGCTCCTTGGTAGGCGACTATCAGGCCCAGATTGCCGATGGAAAGGTCATGACTGTGACCTGGAGAGTGCCCGTGGTTCTGTCGGCGCCAGTGAAATCGCATCGGATAAGCGTGTTGGGCATCGATGATCAAGAAGTCATCCGGGAATTACTGCACAATATCATCTCCCGCATGGGACATCGAATTGTCACTGCCGGCAACGGTCAGGATGCGTTGAAGCTTTTTAACGAGGAGAAGTTCGACGTCGTGATTCTGGAATCCGGACTGCCCGGAATCGATGGCTGGGACGTTGCGGCTCAGGTTAAGTCGCTATCGCCGGCGACGCCGGTTATCATGCTTTCCGGTTGGGGGCCGCTGAGTGATCGCCAGACTGTTCAACAACGAAACGCCGACTTCATCCTCACTAAGCCGTTCAAAATGGATCAGTTGAGTGAAGTGATCACGGCCGCCTGCCAAATGATTGCCAAGTGAATATCCTGCTATAGATTCCTGCCTTCCTTTCCGATACCTCTTATGATTGACTTTTATTCCTATTTGCAGGCTATCAGGCTATATGGAAAAAATCCGACTTCTCGAAGACATTGAAGCACCCAAAGATCTCCTCTCACTGCCGGATACACTGATGAAAGTTCTGGACGCTGTCTCTTCCGAAGAGAGTTCGCCAGATCATATTGCCACCATAATCCTGAGAGACCCCTCGCTGACGGCGCGAACGCTGAAAATGGCTAACTCCAGTTACTACCGCCGCGCAACGACAATCAAAACCGTCCACCAAGCCGTCATGGTGCTCGGCGCCAACGCGGTGAAGTGCATTGCTTTATCAGTGTCTGTGTTCAGTCCGCCGAAGGGAAAGGCGGCCGAGATCGAGATGTTTCGGCAGTTCTATTTCCACTCATTGGGTGTCGCGATCCTGTCTCGGGCGATCGCCGCAAAAGCCGGTTATCCGAGCACCGAGGAGGCGTTTATCGCGGGGCTCTTGCATGATCTTGGCAAGCTTCATATCATGCAACGCTATCCACAAGTCTGTCTGGAAATAAACGCGCTGGCAGAAAAGGGTGAAGATATCATCGATGCGGAGCGCAAGTATTTTGATGTTGACCACGCCGAGTTAGGCAGTATCATTGCAAACCGCTGGCGGCTGCCAGAGGCACTGCAGCGGACTGTTTGCAGACATCATCACTTGACCGACCCCAGTTCCGATGAATTGACCAAGATCGTGATGCTGTCGAACATGATGGCTGTAGTGATTCAAGCACCAAACCTGAAGATGATGGAGCGATACTCTGACACCGTCACGCAACTGTCCGAGAGCCTGAAACTCGATCGGGATTTCCTCGACACCATTTCCTTCCTGCTGTTGGAGGAGACAGTCAAGGCGGCTTCGAACATTGGTATCGACATCGGCGACACATCCGAACTGATGAATCGGGCCAACCGGGAGCTCTGCAAGGCTTATCTTCTGATCGAGGGACTATTTAGGGAGCGACAGGAATTGTCAGGAAAGCTTCTAGCCGAGGAACGCACGGCCGGCATGCTGCGATCGAAGAACATCGCGATCGCTACGTTGTCGCATTATCTCAACAACGTGGCTACCGCCATTTCCGGCCGAGTGCAACTGATGCAACTAGCCTTGGAAAAGAACGAGGTAGTCGACAAGACGGACAAGTTCCCGGTATCGCTGAAAGTAATTGAGAGTTCGATTCTGAAACTGTTGGCCGTGTTGGCTGAGCTGAAATCGCTATCGCGTTTCGATGATCAAAATTTCTACAACGATTCCGACGCTCTGAACATTGATGAGCGCATTAAGATGCGCATGCAATCAATCGATCAGACTCATGCGAACGCGCCTCATTAGGATACCCACCTTTTTCGGTGTGCCTTCGTATCATTGGTAATAGATTCGCTGACTTAGATCGGAAAGGGACGTGGATCACTCATGCTTAAGTCGACCGTCACCGGTAATTATCCGAAGCTGCCGACCCAAAAGGGCGATATCAACATCAGGCGCATGTTGCACCGGTTTGACAAGGCCGAAATCAACCGTCAGGAACTGGAGCAGGCGTTTGACGCAGTGACAGCGCGCGTAATCCGCGAACAGCTCGAATCGGGAATCGACCTGCCGACCGACGGACAAATCCGCTGGGACGATATCGTGACTCCCTTCACCTCTCAGGCCGACGGCTTTGAGATTAACGGCCTGATTCGCTGGTTTGACAACAACGTTTACTATCGAAAACCAACCGTTGTCAGCGATATTAAGTGGCAGAAACCGGTAGCGGCAAACGCTTACCGGCTGGCATCCACTCAGTCGGGCAAGGCGGTCAAGGCGGTGCTGCCGGCTCCATACAGCTTCATGAAACTCTCTGAGGACAGCCACTACCACAATCAGGGCAGGCTCCTTGCCGATCTCGCAGCGTTGCTGCGTGCCGAAGTCGGAGCACTTGTTGCGGCGGGGGCTGAGCATATTCAGTTTGATGATCCCTGTCTTCAATATCACGCAGAGGATTTGCCGCTAGCAGCGGAAGCAATTAACAGTGTGGTCAAAGGGTTTCACGCGACCTTCTGGCTCTGCTTTTATTTTGGCAGCATCGAGAAAATCGCGCCTGACTTTGGGATGTTCGACGTCAGCGTAATCGCGGCGGACTGCGTATCTGTACCGACCAACTGTGAGCAATTGCTGCGCTTCGCACATCACCAGATTCCCTGTTTTGGAATGACGGACGCCCGCAATATCAAGCTGGAGCAAGATGACATTCTACGCCAGAAGTACGAGCGAATCAGCTTGCTGTTTCCTGATGCCTACATAAGCACTTCTTGTGGACTCGAGTTTTTGCCCCACGCAAACGCACTGGAAAAGATTAAGTTGCTGGGATGCACTGTAAAGCAATTCCGGGGAGAATAGATCGATGCTGGATACAACGACTGTCGGGAGCTTCCCAAAACCGGATTATCTGCAGAAAGCGCGGACTCAACACTCCGTCAGCAAGCTGAGCGATGCTGAACTGCACGAGTTGGAGTTGCAGGCAACGCGTGAAGTAATCAGGCAACAGGAGGAAGTCGGACTTGACATTCTCGTACATGGCGAGATGGAACGGGGTGACATGACGACCTATTTCGCTGAAAAACTTCTCGGAATGGGAATCAGCGACCTCGTTCGCTCCTACGGCAATCGCTACTACCGCAAACCAATTGTCGCCGATGCCCTGCAACGACCGGCGCCGATGACGATTGAGATGTTCAAGTACGCCCAATCCCTGACGGTCAAACCCGTTAAAGGAATGCTTACGGGGCCATACACGATGTGCGACTGGTCATTTAATACTCATTACGAGACTCGTCGCGAAGTAGTGTTGGCATTTGCGCGCCTGCTTCACGATGAAGTGAAGGACCTTCAATCCGCCGGCGCAAAATACATTCAAATTGATGAACCGGCAATCTCGACGCGCCCCGAGGAGCTACCACTGGCGATCGAAGCTATGGCGATCGTGACCGAAGGCATTGCGGCCAAGACAATTTCGCATATCTGTTACGGCGACTTCCACACGATCTATCCGCTTATCCTCGATTTGCCGGTTGATCAACTCGATCTGGAGTTTGCCAATTCCGGCTACGCCAATCTCGACATCTTTCGCACACCCAGGTTCACCAAGGAAATTGCGTTTGGGGTGCTTGATATTCACAGCCACCGCATTGAGACGGTCGAGGAGATAGTGTCGGGAATTAGGAAGGGTATAGATGTCTTTGGCGTCGAAAAGATGACAATTGATCCCGACTGCGGTCTCAAAACACGCACCACCGAGGAAGCCTTCGCGAAACTTCGCAATATGGTCACGGCCGTACGTCAGGTGAAATCCGAACTCGGTTTGCCTTAACCGCACACCATGCACCCATTTGTCAAACGCATTAAGGAGGGACCGCTGCTGGGCGATGGCGCCATGGGCACCTATCTCTATACCAAAGGCGTATCATTCAGCCGCTGTTTTGATGAGCTAAACATCACTAATCCGCAGTTGGTGGGTCAGGTGCATGATGATTATATCGCCGCCGGAAGCGAGTTGATCGAAACCAACACCTTCGGCGCCAATCGTCAAAGATTACTGCTGCACGGCCTCGATCACCGCGTGCGCGAAATTAATATGAAGGCTGCTCGCATCGCCCGTGACCGGCGCGAGGCATCCGGTCGCGACGTTTATGTTGCCGGCTCAGTCGGTCCGGTCGGCAAGCGAGTCGGTCACTACAGCGGCGTAACGATACCTGAAGCTCGCGGCATCTTCACCGAGCAGGCGGAGGCGCTGCTCGAAGGCGGTGTTGATCTCTTTATGGTGGAGACCATCGCGGATATCGAGGAGCTACGAATTACTGTCGAGGAAATCCACCGCCTATGCGATCTGCCGATCGTGGCACAGTTGACAATCAACGACGATCTCACAACCAGCAACGGTCATACACCGGCAGACCTCATGGAACTGGCCCGCGAATACGGGATCGATGTTATCGGCGCCAACTGTTCGGTAGGTCCGCAACGGCTGTACGATTTCGTTGCGATCCTGCATGCTCTGACCGATATCCCCTTATCGGCACAACCGAACGCGGGTCTGCCCCGCTATTTTGATGGGCGCTTTTTCTATGTCTCATCGCCAGAATACTTCGCCGACTATTGCCGCAAATTCCTGAACCTCGGCGTTTCGCTGATTGGTGGATGCTGCGGGACAACGCCGGAGCACATTCGCGCCATGCGCCAGGTGTTCGATTCGTTCTCCAGGGTCGGAGCCGAACCGTCGACAATCGAAGTCACTCAGTTGGCACGCAAGCCCCAGCGGGAATCGTCGACGGCGCGCGTCTCCGACTTCGCCGCCAAACTCGGCAGCAAGTTCGTGGTCTCGGTTGAGATCGATCCGCCGCGCGGCGCAAATCCCGAGAAGATACTAAATGCGGCAATCAAACTGCGTGATTCCGGAGTTGATGCGGTCAATGTCGCAGACTCCCCGATGGCGCGCGTACGAATGAGCTGTCTGGCAGTGGCGGGACTGATTTCCGACCGCGTCGGTCTCGACGTGATTCTGCATTTCACTTGTCGCGACCGTAACTTGATGGGACTGCATTCCGATCTGATCGGCGCACACGCTCTCGGAGTGCGAAACATTCTGGCGCTCACCGGCGATCCTCCATCGTTGGGAGACTATCCAAACGCAACGGCGGTGTATGACGTTGATGCAATCGGGCTAGTGGAGATCATCAGCAAACTGAACAACGGCACCGACCTTGCCGGCAATTCTCTCGGCTCTCACACCGGTTTCTCAATCGGCGTGGCCATCAACCCTACGGCCGATAATCTCGATACGGAGTTGGAGAGACTGAAGCTCAAGATTGCCGCCGGCGCCCAGTTTGTGATGACACAGCCGATGTACAGACTCGATGTGCTTGAGCGTTTCCTGACGAAAGCAAATGAATACAAGATTCCGACGATTCTGGGACTGCTGCCGCTGCAATCGTATCGCCATGCGGAATTCCTGCACAACGAAGTACCGGGCATTGACATCCCGCTGGAAATCCGCGACCGCCTCAATCGTGCGGGTAAGGACGCGGCGTCAGTGGGAATCGAATCTTGCCGCGAACTGCTTCACGCCGCCAAACATCTTGTGCAGGGCGCTTACCTCATGCCTTCATTCGGTCGCTATGAAACGATCCTGCAAGTTTTAGAGTGACATCATCCCTTCATTGTCGTATCAATTGCCTCGTGTCTTGTTCTTACTGAAAAGGAATTCTTATGCGAGTAAACTGCGACGTTCTTTCCAAGAAGTCACTTCGGACGGATATGCTCTGCCTGCCGGTATTCGAAGATGAGCACAATGATGATCATCTGGACGCCCTCGACCGTTTGTTGCTCGGCCAGATCAAGCAACTGATGAGAGACAAGCAATTTTCGGGCAAGACCGACGAGCAACACCTTTTGGTTGTATTCCCTAAACGCGAGTTCCGATACTTGCTGCTGCTCGGGCTGGGCAAGAGTAAGGACTTCGACCTTGATAAGCTTCGCAAAACAGCCGGCATCGCGGGCCAGAAAGCGCTTAGCAGCAAGGCCGCTTCTGCAGCGTTCCTTCTGCCGCGTCACCGATTACCCAAGGAAGTAGGCGCCAACAACGTCGGTTGCGCGGTGGTCGAAGGATTCAATTTGGGCAGCTACTTCTTTGACAAATACAAGAGCGGCAACGACAGGCACATCAAGCCAAAGGCCTTGACAGTGCTTTTCGCTGATCAGAAACAGGCCACAGACGCCAAAACCGGAGCGAGAAAGGGTTTGATCGTTTCGGATCTTCAAAACTACTGCCGTGATCTTGCCGGCTCACCCGGCAATGTCGTTACGCCCACCTACCTTGCCAATGAAGCACGGCGACTATCCAGACGTTTCAAATTGCGGGTGCAGGTGATGGGGCGTCCGCAAATTGAAAAACTCAAGATGGGCGCATTTCTTGCGGTTGCGAAAGCTTCTGCCGAACCTCCCTACTTGATTCGCATTGATTACAAACCGAAGGCGAAGGCAAAGAAACGCGTAGTGCTCGTCGGCAAAGGCATTACTTTTGACACGGGCGGTATCACGCTCAAGCCCGGCGCCGACATGCACGAGATGAAACAAGATATGGCCGGCGCTGCGGTGGTGCTCTCGACGATAGCAGCTATCGCACAGATCAAGCCAAATCTCGAAGTCACAGGTTTTATCCCCACGTGTGAAAATATGCCCGGTAGTCGTGCTTATCGACCCGGCGATGTACTGACTACCAGCATTGGCAAGACAATCGAAATCATTAGCACCGATGCTGAAGGTCGCCTGCTGCTTGCGGATGTGCTGGGCTACGCGTCTAAGATGAAGCCCGACTATCTGATCGATATCGCAACCCTTACCGGCGCGGTGATTGTGGCGCTTGGATATGCAGGCGCTGCCATGCTATCGACATCGGAGAGCCTGCTTGCGCAATTTAAGAAGGCATCTGAGGTTACCAGCGAGAAGATATGGCAAATGCCGCTCTGGCCTGAGTACGAGCATGCGATCAAATCACCGATTGCCGATATGAAAAACTCCGGCGGTCGTCCGGCGGGAACGTGCGTAGCGGCAACTATCCTCAAACATTTCGTCGGTGATATACCCTGGCTGCATCTCGACATCGCCGGAATGGATTTGGAGCATCGCGGTACGGAATATACGCCTAAAGGCGCTTCGGGCTACGGTGTGCGACTGCTAACTGAAGTGCTGCGAAACTTGAAGTAGCGCGAGCGCGAGTCCGGCTCTACTGCATGCGCATGACGAAGAATACATAGCCATAGTACGCTGAGTACTTGCGGTGGAGGTCGATCTCCAGTTGAGCCGCCTCGATCACTGAGAGAGCGTCTTCGTTGCCAGCGTATTTCGATCGCATTGTCCGAACATTGGTCTCCAGCGGTGTGTAGCAGCCATCCCACCACGACGAATCGGGGAGAGTGAAATGACCCACGATGGAATAGCCTTCCTCATCGATCGCTTCTAGATTCTGATCGACCGATCTTATTGCCGGATATTCACGATTCCAGAATTCGAATAAATCTTCCGGCGGATCAGGTTTTAGCCAGGCAACTTCGGTCACAGCGATGTACCCGCCCGGCTTCAACAACCGCTTCCATTCCCGCAGGCCCTTGTCGAATCCGATTACGAAGATTGCTCCTTCGGACCAGATGATGTCGAATTGATGATCGGGCAGTTGCAGGTCTCCCATATCGGCATTCATGAGTGTGATGCGCTGCGAGACTCCCAACACTGCCGCTCTCTGACGTAGCGTCTCAAGAACCGGCTGGTAGTTATCGACCGCCACGATAGTACCGTCCGTCAGACGTGCCAGATCAAGAGTCTGCGTACCGCTGCCGCAGCCCATGTCGAGGATTCGGGGTGCCGTCGGTCGCGGCGTGATCAGAGCCAGAGCCTTAGCAGTCGAACCGGAGTCACCTGGGCCTTGCCGAGGCAGTCCGGTGAATAACTCGTAGAACACTTCTGACAGAACTGGCATGTCGACTCCTTAAACACAAAGGGCGCGGAGATCGCGCCCTCTGAATAATCACATATGACCGACAAGTATCAATTGCACCAAGCCGGACTGCCATCATTGCCCGGACCCGATAGGCGTACCGGCTCACCGCCGGTAAGGGAGATCTTGTAGATCGATCCGTTTTGGGTGGCAAAGAGCAGCATCTTCGAGTCAGGCGACCAAACTGGTATCGATGCCGCTAACCCCAAACCTTCCGGAGGCGTCCAGAGAACTTTCTTACCAGACAGATCAGGCTTCATGATGAGCAAGCCTTGATTCTTGATATCATTCGACACATAGGCGATCCATTGCCCGTCCGGGGACCATGATGGCAGAGTCCCTCCGGCCAGCTTCTGTGCATGCGCCACCAGAACGCTGTCCTTGATTGGAAATTCCGTTGTTGAGGCAATAGCAATACCTACCTGAGAAGGCTGCTTATCCTTTAGCTGCCAGACAACGAACGCCACTTGCTTTATATCAGGTGACATGGTTGGAGCGGAACAGAGTAGATCGGAGCCGGGCTCAAGCTCCAAGTCACGCAGAAGATAACTCTTGGTGTCGTAGAAACTAAGCCGCCACTTGGGCATCATCGCATTGACCGTGTTGGCATTGCGATCATGAACGAACAGAATGCGGCTGCCGTCGCGACTGAATTCCGGCGATTGTCCGCCCATTGTCTCGGTGATTCCCTCCCACCAATTATTGGTGGAATCAGTGTAGGCATAGAACAGATCATAGAGCTTGTGTTGTCCGCCGCCGCCGTCCGGATATTTCAGCGAAATGTCGCCACGACGGACGAACGCCAGTCTCTTGTTATCTGGAGACCAGCTCAGACAACCTATGGCGTTGCTGATGCCCGCGACAAAGGGGCGCTGGTTGGAGCCGTCCGATTCCATCAGCCAGATGTCGCCACTTCGAAGGAAGGCGATCGTGGAACCCTTCTTGATATTGTTGCCAGCCACTGCTGCGGCGGCGAAGGCGAATACCAGTGAGATTAGAATGATGGCAAAGCGTTTCATTTCTCTCCTCAAACTCGTTTGTTTTTCTGAAGAACAGTCACCCTATCAATGGTTTTACTCAGAAAAGAGCCATTGTTTCAAATTATCGGTAAGTTATTGATTTGACTTGAGATGTCAACGAGTAAGAATGCTC
>CAIYYT010000216.1 GCA_903930455.1 uncultured bacterium
ATAGCCAGCGCCTCGGGACGTTGTTCAAGTAATCCATCTGCCACAAACTGATCGAGCTGGGAATCCTCACGAGCGAAATACTGGTGATAGTCTATTGCGAACTCACGCTTGAGAAGGTCAAATGGCAACACGAAATTGCACATGAGGAAGGTGATCAGGCGACGACGGATCAGATCGTCGTGCGAAAGATGATATCCCCGGTAAGTGGCCAGACCTTCAGTTGCGATGGCAGTGTGATAAGAACCGATTTTGGAAATGTTCTGAGCATAACAGGCGGCAAGATCGCCGATAGCAGACATGCCGATGCCGATCATGTCGGCAGCAGGCTTGGTTGTGTAGCCCATAAAATTGCGATGCAGTCGCTGCTGTGAAAGGGAGATCGCCAGTTCGTCATCGGGAAGCGCAAAATGATCCATGCCGATTTGGACAAAACCAGCCGCGACAAACTTGTCGACAGCGGTAGCGAACAGGCGGAACTTGTCCTCAAGTGACGGCAGCCAGGAAGCAGTGATCAATTTTTGGTTGGAGCGCTGTGCCGGGAGGTAAGCGTAACTGTAAAGGGCGACGCGATCGGGACGCATGCGAATGACTTCATCAATGGTATGAGCGAAGTCGGTCACGGTCTGTTTGGGGAGTCCGTAGATCAAGTCCATATTGATGCACCGGAAACCATAGGCGCGACTCGTGCGATACAGCGCTTCACTCTGCTGAAGTGTCTGCCATCTGCCGATAGCCGCCTGTACAACCGGAGTAAAATCCTGTATGCCCATGCTGAGACGGTTGAAGCCGACCTCACGCAGTTTCTCGATATGTTCCGCTGTCGTAACGCGCGGATCAACCTCGATAGCAACTTCGGCATCGGGCAGAATCGTAAATCGGTTGGTGATCTGGTGAAAGAGTCGCTCGATTTCCTCGATGGTCAAATGTGTCGGCGTGCCGCCCCCCCAATGCAATTGCATTAGACTGCGACGTGAACCGAGGTGCTTGGTGATGTTTGCAAGCTCGATATCCAGCGCCGCGAGATACTTGCTGACCGACTCCTTGCGGTTGGTAATGACCGTAGTGCAGCCGCAAAAGTGGCAACGTCGCTCGCAGAATGGGATATGGACATAAAGCGACAGCGGCGACAAAGCGTCCTGACCGGCACACGTGAGCGCGTCAATATAATCGGTCTTAGTGAAGTCATGACGAAACTCGGGGGCCGTCGGATAGGAAGTGTATCTTGGTCCTGGTCGGTCGTATTTTTTCAACAGGTCGTATGTCGAAGTAGTCGATTTCATTTCTATCTCCGGAATGTGTGAACCGTTTCCACCAACGCGCGGACGTTGTCGATCGGTGTTTGCGGCAGGATGCCGTGACCGAGATTGAAGATGAATCCGTCGCGGTCGCGCATCGTCTCGAGGATTGTACGTGCGGCGGCGATCACGGTTGCGGTCGGTGCGAACAAGATGTTGGGATCGAGATTGCCCTGTATCGCCTTGGTCGGAAGCTGTCTGCCAGCCAGTGTCAGTTCTGTGCGCCAATCGATGCTGATAACTTCGCAGTTGAGATCGGCAAGCAGGTGCAAGAAGCAGGCCGTATTGCCGAGATATAGCGTTCGCGGGATGCCCTCAGTATGACACAGTTCGAATACCCGTTGCACATAGGGCAGACTATAGCGACTATAGTCGCTGGGCGAGAGAATGCCACCCCAGGTATCGAAAAGTTGCAGCGCTTGCACACCGGAATTGATCTGAAGTTTTAGATAGTTGCCGACAAGATCGGCCAGCAGCGAAAGCAGGCGCGATGCGGCGTCCGGATAGGTATAGATGAACTTCTTGGTCTCAGTGAAATCCTTTGAGCCGCCACCTTCAACAAGATAGCACAACAAGGTAAACGGCGAACCGCAGAAACCAATCAAGGGGACGCGGTCATAAAGCGCCCCGCGAATCCGGCGAATGCCTTCCAGCACGAAAGAAAGCTTATCAGCGATATCGTACAAATTCAATCGGTCAACGTCAGCCGGTTCGCGCAAGGGTGGTTCGAGTTTCGGTGGACCGTTTGGAAAGGTGACTGATATACCCAGATGCGCGAGCGGAATCAAGATGTCGGAAAAGAGAATCGCGGCGTCAAATCCGAAGATGTCGATCGGTTGTAGAGTGACTTTGGTCATCAACTCCGGTTTGTGGCAAAGGTCGAGAAACGACACGCGGCTGCGAACTTCGCGGTATTGGGGCAGGTACCGTCCGGCCTGACGCATAATCCAGATCGGGATTGTTTCGTGCGGCTGACTGAAAGCCGCGGCGATAAAATTATGTTCAGGCATTGGTCTCTCCACCGGGGGTGAATTTGTAACCGGCGCCGCGCAGCGTGTGGATAAAATGCGGACTGGTTTGATCCGGCTCGAAGATTTTGCGCAACCGCAGGATGAAATTGTCAATCGTACGACTTGACGGGAAAACGTGATAGCCCCAGACAGCGTCCAGAATCATGTCGCGCGAGACAACTTCGTTGGCGTGTTCGACGAGGAACTTCATCGTCATGCATTCCTTCTGAGACAACTCGACATCACCGCCGTGACCGTGGGCGAGATAGGTCTTGAAATCAATCCAACTGTCGCTCCATTGGTAGCGCGATTGCTCGCGCTCGATTGTTCCATACCAGACCTGACGACGGAAGATCGCGGCGACTCGCAGAAGTAATTCCTGCAGATCGAACGGTTTGGTTATGTAGTCATCCCCGCCGGTGAGGAAGCCCTCGATGCGATCGGATTGGCGATCGCGGGCAGTGAGAAAGAGAACAGGCACACGACCGCCGCTCTGACGAATTTCCCGACAGACACTGAGGCCATCCTTGCCGGGAATCATGATGTCGAGGATGATCAGATCAAAGAGTCCTTTGTGATAGTGGTCGAGCGCGGAGATGCCATCGCCGGCAATGGCGACCTCATAGCCCTCTGCTTCGAGATTCATCGCGAGTCCATCGGCGATATGTTCTTCATCCTCCACGACCAGTATCCGCTTGCTCACGCCTGTTTCTCCAGCGGCAAAGTGATGACGAAGGTGCTGCCGCAATCGGGGCCATCGGAATGGACTTCAACGTTCCCGCCGTGCTCTGCCACAATCTCCTTAACAAGAAACAGCCCTAGTCCGGTTCCCTTGACGGAGCGGGTACTTTCCATGCCGGTGCGATAGAAGCGGTCGAATATTTTGCGGCATTCGTGCGGCTCAATGCCGACGCCCCGGTCGGCAAAAGCAAGCACGCACTGATTGCCAACACGTCTGGCGGTAATCGTCAACTCACGCCTCGCTTCCGGAGAGTATTTGATGGCGTTGTCGACGAGCGCCGAGACGACGCGGCGCAGGGCCTGATAGTCAGCGCGGACGCAAAGGTCGGGCTCGATATCGGTTGTGAGTTTCAAGTGGCCGCGTTCGATAAGCGGGTGCAGTTCCTCGAGGTACTCGGCAAGGTCAGTCGAAAGATTGGCAGGCGAAAGTTTGAGATGATGACTCTGGCGTGTTAAGCGACCAGCTTCAAGGACATTATCGACCAGTTGTTCTAAACGCCGGCAGTCATCCAACATTCGCGGCACCAGCGACAGGCATTTTTCTTTGTCGATCTTCTGCGAGGCCATGGTTTCGAGATAAAGCTTGATCGACGCCACCGGTATCTTGAACTCGTGCGTAACGGCGTGAATAAAATTCTCCTGCTGCAATTTGAGTTCTTCCGATTGATGCAACGTCCGGTAGATCATAAAGGCGCCGAACAAAGTCAGCAGCACAAAGAATGAACCCTCGGACACGAACATGACAACACGATGAAAAGCTCTGTTCTTGACCCGCGCCAGCACCTCTGGCTTAAGGGTGAACATATCAGCAGTAAACTGGTGTGGCGAAAATACGCACCGTTCACCATCGCCATGGTACACAAGATCGCGATTCAACTGCCCGATCAACTGCTGCGGATACTTCTCGTTGAGGAACAAGGTAACTCTGGTTCGTGATCTGATCGGATAGTAAAGCGTGGAATCGATTGTGCCCCCCTGAACCGCTGCTCTTCCGGCAGAATCGTACACGATGTAGCCGCGAACCGCGGGATGACCAAGCAGCTCATCGAGTGACTCTTTGACCTGCAGTGGATTGCCATTCCCTGAAAGCGCAGAGACGTCTGAGATGAACCAGTCGTATGAGCAGTTCAGCACTTCGGCTGCCAGAGTGGCGTAATTCTGCGAAACCTTGGCGTAGAGCTGCTCCTGCTCGCAGGAGATGGTGATCTGAAAAATAATCCACCAACTGATCTGCGCGACGGCCACAACAACGATAGCCACGAACAACGCCAGTGCGAGTCCCTTTGGCGCCCTGAGTCTTGCGGTTATTCTGTTCATTGCTCCCTTATTGCCTGTCAGAGCTTCAGCCGCGATATGATATTGTTCGCGATTAGATCGGCGGCGCCATCCAGATCGCTCTGTGCGTGCGCGGTACTTATGAACATCACTTCATAGCCGGACGGCGGCAGATAAACACCGGCGTTCAGTAGATCGCGGTGCATGGCATTGTAGATGCTGATGCCGCGTTCGTCAATGTCAATAGCGCGGCGCGGCAGTTTGTTTTGCAACGCAATCCAGACGATAGAACCGACGCGAACGACTCCAACGGGCACGTCACAGAGAGCGGTTTTGAGCGCCCGCTCAAAGGATAAACCAAGAGCATCAAGTTTTACAAAAACATTATCGCGCTCGAGAATCTTGAGCGTGGCAATGCCTGCGGCCATGGCAACCGGATTACCGGACAGCGTACCGGCTTGATACACCGCGCCAAGCGGAGCAAGCTGTTCCATGATCTCACGCCGTCCGCCAAAAGCGCCGACCGGCATACCACCACCGATAACTTTGCCGAAAGTCATCAGGTCGGGTGTGATGCCGTAATGCTCGGCAGCGCCGCCCCAGCCCACGCGGAAACCGGAGATAACTTCATCGAAGATCAACAGCGCGCCATGCTTGGCAGTGACGTCGCGCAGGAAACGCAGGAACTCGGGGCGCTGCAACAGCAGGCCGTTGTTAGCAGGTATCGGTTCGATGATGACGGCGGCGATGTCTTTGCCGTATTGCTCGAACAACGACGTGACCTCTTTCGCATCGTCCAACTCGGCGACCAGAGTGTGTTTGACAAAGTCCTCGGGGACTCCTGCGGATGACGGTGTGCCGAATGTGGCCAATCCGGAGCCGGCTTTAACCAGTAGATAATCAGAGTGACCGTGGTAACAGCCGTTGAACTTGATAATCTTGTCACGGTGGGTGAAGCCGCGTGCCAAGCGCACGGCGGACATCACGGCTTCGGTGCCGGACGAAACAAAACGCACCATCTCCAGCGGTTCGACTTTGGAAATGATCATCTCGGCAAGTTCAACTTCGACTGCGGTGGCAGTTCCAAAGGTCATGCCTTTGGAGACTGCGCGTTGTACGGCTTCAACAACTTCGGGATGGACATGCCCAAGGATCAGCGGTCCCCAGGAACCGCAAAAATCGAGGTAGCGATTCCCGTCCAGATCAAACATAAACGCTCCCTCGCCGCGATCCATGAAGATCGGATCTCCACCAACGGCGCGAAATGCGCGCACCGGCGAACTGACGCCGCCGGGAATAACTTGTGTTGCCCGTGCAAAGGTTTGTTGAGATTTGATCGGCTCAACCATTGAGCCATCCATGTTTGAGAATGTCTCGCAGATGATAGGTCAGGATGATATCGGCGCCGGCGCGTGTTATGGCTGTCAGGTTTTCCAACACCAGTCGCTTTTCCTCAGCGTAACCAGCCTGCACCATTAGTTTGACCATGCTGTACTCGCCGGAGACATTGTAAGCGGCGACCGGTAGCTCGGTGGCAGCGCGGACATCCGAGATGATGTCGAGATAGGCCAGCGCCGGCTTGACCATGACCATATCAGCTCCTTCTTCAATGTCCAGGGTGACTTCTTTGACCGCTTCGAGTCGATTGCGAATGTCCATCTGGTATGACTGGCGGTCGCCTTTCTGCGGCGCGGACTCGGCAGCTTCGCGGAAGGGGCCATAATAGGCGGAAGCATATTTGGCGCTGTAGGCGAGAATTAGAGTATTGACAAATCCTGCGCCTTCGAGACCATCGCGGATAGCGCCAACTCTGCCATCCATCATGTCGGAGGGGGCCACGCAGTCGCAGCCGGCACGCGCCAGATCAACAGCCATTTGGGCGAGCAGTGGCAAAGTCTTGTCATTGTCGATCACGATGCCTTCTAATACTCCGCAATGACCGGAATCGGTGTAAGCGCAGAGGCAGACATCGGCAGAGATAAAAAGATCCTCACCGAATTTGTCCTTTAGCATCTTGATCGCGTGGTTAACAACGGCGTTTTCGCCCATCGCTGACGATGCGACCGCATCCTTCGTGTTGGGAACCCCAAACAGCATCACGCGCTTGATGCCGAGTTTGAAATCCGCGGCCATAGATTTGACAAGCGAATCAGGCGATTCGCGGAAGATGCCCGGCATGCTCGTTATTTCGGACTTGACATCCTTGCCTTCGCAAACGAAGTAGGGTTGAATCATGCCGCTCAGTTTGAGTTGCGTTTCTGCCGCCATATCGCGGACGAGTTGATTGACACGCAAGCGGCGTGGCCGGTAAAAGACACTAGACATTGATAACCTCCCAGAGCCGGTTCAAGTCCGGTTCGGGCAATTCAATTACGTTTTCCCATCCGAGCTGACGCATGGTCGCGGTGGTGATCCTGCCGATCGACACCGCCGTCCCGGACGGACTGCCGAACAACTCATGATAACGTTGTACGGCAGAACTGCTCAACATGCAAAAATAATCTATGCGTTCATCCGCAATGGAGGGGAGCAATTTTCGTGGCGTGGCGACGCTACGATAGATGTCGAGCTTCTGCGGACAATATCCTGCGCGAGTCAGTCCCTCGACCAGTACCGGGCGGATATCCTCGGCGGCAGGGATGATGATTGTCTTCTCCCTTTGGGGCTCCCAGCGAAGAATCTCATCCAGCAGTCCTTCGGCAACCTCATCAGCAGGGCAGATGGCCGCCTGCAAACCGTAGCGCTCGACCGCCTGCGCGGTCTTCTTGCCGATCACGCCGATGGCGACGCTGGTTGGGATCGTGATTCCATTTCTGTGGAGGAAATCGAAATAGATGCTTACCGAGTTGGCGCTGGTAAACAGAAGCCAGGAGCAGTCCAATAGATCGTTTGCGACCGTTTGTGGGTCGAGGCGGTCAATCGTCGGTTCGATTGTATGCAGAGGAAAAGGAATGACCTTGACATTGCGGTCGTCGGCAACGCGCAGGAAGTCGGCTAGTTGGGATGCGGAACGAGAAATCAGAATCGTCACGGTCGGTCGTGTGGTTCCGTCGCTGGATCGGCCGGTGAATTGAGACATTGGTACGCCCTGTCAATCAAGGTTTCAATATCAGCCCCGGTCAGATCCACCCGGCGCAACCCAGCCCAACCGGTTTCCTGACGAACTCCGAGCGTGGCTCGCAGCAGGTAGCCATCGTAAACAATCTCAGAGGTAACGGCCAGCGGCAATTGACAACCGCCGTCAAATCTTGCCAGCAGTCCCCGCTCAAGTGCCACTTGCTTGCGAAGATTCGCATCATCGAGCGCACCTACTATCGAAGCCATTTGTCGATCGTCCCGGCGAACTTGTATTCCCAATATACCCTGTGCCGGAGCCGGCAGGAAGTATGATGTGCCAAGGAGGAATGACTTTAGATCGGAGACATCAAGGCCGAGCCGTTTGACGCCGGCGTAAGCCAAAATGATAGCGTCGTATTGCCCTTCGCGCAGTTTTCGGGCACGTGTCGGGACATTGCCGCGCAGATCTTTGATTTTCAGCGTTGGCGCCAGATGCGCTATCTGGCATTGACGCCGCACGGAACTGGTGCCAACGGTGGCGCCTTTCTTAATACCAAGTGGAGCCTCGGAGTCGTAGACCTCAGCACGGATCAGCACCAACTCCCGCTGATCCTCACGGAAGCAGACAGCGCCAAGGTTAAGGCCATCAGGCATCGTAGTCTGCAAGTCTTTAAGGGAATGTACCGCCAGATCGATCGTGCCACCAAGAAGTGCTTCTTCCAGTTCCTTGGTGAAGAACCCTTTGCCTTCCATCTCGGAGAAAGAGAGGTGGTCGATCTTGTCACCCTGTGTCTTGACAATTCTGATTTCGACCGGAACGTCGGTGTGATTGGCGAGGTTATCCTTGATGAAGTTCGCCTGCCAGAGCGCCAGCTCGGAGCCGCGCGAACCGATAATGAGTTTCTCCATTAGTTGCCTTGCGGAGATATCAGACGGTGCGCCAGAGTCTCGGGATGTGGAATGGAACCGCAATCGTTCTGAGCGGCTATCTTCTTCGCCATCATCTGCACCGGCCTGTATGCGGTGAAGTTGACCACCTTGTTCAGCATGTACTCAATCTTCTTGCGGTCCTGATCTTCCAAGTTGGGGAGATGCTTGCAGAAGAGATCATCGAGACACTTTTGCGCCAGATCGACCGCTTCGCGATGTGATTCGGCGAAGAGTGATTTCAGGGAATTCTCGACTTCCTCCTGCTGGAAACGGTCAATTTCGGAGGCGATGATTTCGCGAGCCGTATCAACATCACGAAAACGTTGCCGGCGATTGCTGTCGGAAAGCTGTTTAATGTCGGACATATTGAAGAGTTGTATGTGGTTGTGAGAAGCCAGCTCCTCCGACAGCTCGATGTCACGCGGAATAGCCAGATCAATCGCCAGTATTTTCTGATGGTCAACTTTTTCAAGCAATTCATTGAGCTGGCGGTCAGTGAGAATCGGCGCCGGTGATGAGGTCGCCGTGCAGATTATGCGAACCGCAACGGGATCATTCAGGAAATCCTCAAGCGACAGGCCCTTGCCGCCAAACTCTTCAACCAGCGACTCAGTCTTGGTCTCAGTACGATTAACGAAGTAGATTTCGGTGATTCCCTGATCTTTCAGGTACATCGCCACCTTGCGGGTCATCTCACCCACACCAAACAGAGCCACCGGAACGCAACCTTCGGTCTTGATGAAGTCGCGGATCAGTGAACCGGCCAGCCCGACGATGGACACGTTGCCCTTGCCAAGCTCGGTCTCGGAACGGACTTTTTTGGCAACCCGGAAGGCGGCCTGAAAGGCTCTCTCAAGACGGGCGTCCACCAGATTGTTTTCCTGTGCAAAGGTCAACGCGCTTTTTACTTGTCCCAAAATCTGCGCTTCACCAACCATCACTGAGTCCAGTGCTGAAGCCACACTGAACAGATGAGTGGTCGCTTCCAGACCCTGATAGAGCAAGAAGTCGGTTGGTTCAAATTTTGCCTTGGGCTGACTATGGAAAAAGAGATCAAGAATCCTGTTGCGAACGGTTGTCAGGTCGTTCGGATGCACGTATGTAAAGACGAATTCAACTCGATTGCAGGTGGCAATGTATACCAGCCCGGAGAGATCAGCGAAAGTTTTGAGAGCAAAAAGCCGAGTGGCGCGTTCATCTTGGGGAATAGTCAGCTGCTCCAGTAGCTCAAGATTCTGCGAAGCTATGTTGACGCTGATGATCCCGAGGTTCTTCATGTACATCCGTCTCCATAAGTTGCCCAATTATACGGAGGAGCGCTATTGTGGATGTCACACCAATGTCACAAGATGTGAAAATCTTCACGACGAATTCACTTCTTCATAGGAGGTCATCTCACAGAGAGTTAGCACTCACTAACCGGGTCTTGAGGCGACTTGGCCGATAACCCGCTGTTATACAGACGATTACGTGGTCGAATCGTGCCGGGAGGTGCTCGGAAGCCACCATGGTTAGTGGATTACTTTCCTTCATTATAAAAATGTTCCGGCTTAGGTCAGCTAATGGTCGTCATAAAGGCGCGTCATCTTCACCCAGGCTTGCAGAGAATGCTTGAATTCAGAATTTGCTGATCAGGATGCCATGGTAGGGGATACTGAGCCGGTCAAGCGCCTGGAAAAAATGTCCCAGCGTCGCCAGGCGTCTGTCGCTCAATTGGCGCGGTTCAGTCTCGGTCGCGAGATTTCCGAGAAGAGTGTGCGAGCGGATGTTGACTTTGGTGATATGCACAACGGTGTCGCGTTCAATAACGAAATTCCCGGAAGTCAGCACCGGTTGGTTGCAGAACAGCAGAGCATGTGGAAATTGTGACCACCGGCGAGCGTTTGGCTCAGTGATTTTCGCGAAACGGACGGTGCTGTTGGCTCCGACTGCGAATGCATAATTACCCGGCTCAAGTTGTCGGAAGCTCTCAGTAAAAAGTGTCTTGATGTTCGGCAGCCCTTGGCTGGAAGAAAAGAACTCGCGGCACTGCCACTGGAAAATGCTGGGGTCGGTCTCGGTGAATATTTCATTTGTTGCCAACAGCTTGAATTTTGCCAAGGCCGAATCGGTCGGTGCGAAGGCTGTGACACCATGAGCAAAGGGAGTTGTGATTTCCGCGACAGTGTCAGTGAAAACAATCTCATCATCTGCAAGAGGTTGATATAAGTCAAGCCGCCGCGGCAGTCCGAAATCGGTCGCAAGAGGGATTTTCGTGGGGGACTCTCCGCGATCAATGGCATCGAGATAGTCAGACACCGCTATCGCGTAAGAACGGCTGGCTTTCGTGTCGGTTTTGGCATCGTCTGGGATAATCGTATTCGCCCAGAGCAGCCAACGGAGTTGCTGGAAGGTGAGTAGCTGAATGCTCTTCTCCTGATCTTGCCAGGCGAAGCGAACGGTTATACCGCGGTATCCTGCCGGATCGGTAGGCCGAGCTTTTTCGATATCGTGACGTAGCTTCTTAATCTTGACTTCCTTACAATCCTTTAGCGCGCGCACTGCTTGTTGCATAGCCGTTAGATTGGGGCAGACGATTCGCACCGTCTCAAAGAGCAACGCGGTCTCCGAAGTACCGTTGCGGGTCGGATCAAGCGCGCCCGTGATGCAGAAATATGTGCTATCCGGGAGGATGCTGATGATGAATCGCGTCAGTGATGAATCATCTCCGATCGGTGTCGAAGCCAATTGGCCTCCGGCACGGGGAGCTGCCCATACTAATGATGTGATAGTTAGAGCTGCTACCAGCAAATACACAGATGTCAGACGCGCTTCTCTCATAGCCGGGGCAAATATAATCGCTTCCAAATATTACGCAAACATTCTGCCGGTTTAATCTGCACGAGTCAGGGATGGCTCGCAGAGGACAAGCTATATGATCAAACAGGACAGAGTGAGGACAGAGATGCAAAGAAGCTCAGGGACGCAAAGGAAAGAAGGGCAAACGCATGTGGGGCAGGTGCGTTTGGTAACGGCACTATGGCTGCTGCTGATGACCCTGTCACTTCAGGCATCCGCCCAGAAAGTTGTAACCGGCCGCATTGTCGGCAAGATCGTGGGGGCCGAAAGCGGCGAAGCGATAATAGGCGCCAGCGTCATGCTCGAGGGCACGAAGCTGGGCGTCGCGGCAAATCTTGACGGCGAATATTTGATCAACAATGTCCCGGTCGGGACCTATCGTTTGATTGTCAGCTCCGTGGGGCGTGTCAAAACCGTTGTTGAGGCGGTGACCGTGACAGCCAAGGGAACGGCGAGGTACAATATTTCGCTACAGCCGCAGGAAATCGTAGGACAGCAGATTGTTGTCGAGGGAACCAGGCTATACGACACCGACGCTTCCATGCTCAAAGAGCGAGAGCGTTCGAATTCTGTCACCGATGCCATCAGTTCTCAGTCTATCTCAAGAACCGGCGCGGGGACTGCCGCCGCCGCGATGTCGCGTGTCACCGGTGCATCGGTAGTTGGCGGCAAGTATGTCCTGATCCGTGGTTTGGGTGGACGCTATGCCAATACGATGCTGAACGGCTCCATGCTGCCAGCGGCCGATCAGGAGAAGCAGTCGGTACAGTTGGACATCGTGCCGTCGAATCTTCTCGACAACATCGTAGTCCAGAAGACCGCTTCTCCCGACAAATCGGGGGACTTCGCCGGAGGAAGCGTCAATCTGAACACGAAATCAATTCCCGATGCCATGACGCTTTCGTTCTCCACTACTTCATCCTACAACTCGGAGACAACTTTCAGAAATGATGTACTGACATTTCCCGGCGGTGCGAATGAATGGTTGGGAACTGATGCCGTTTCACACAGCCGTCCCGGACTATTCTCTCAACCAGGTTTTTCATTGCCGAATCCCGGGAACATCGGTGCTAACGATACGACAGCCGCAAGGATGCTTGACGCCGCTACGAAGGCCCTTCACAACATATTCGATTTCACCAAGAAGCGCGCACCGCTCAATCAGTCATACGCTTTCTCGTTCGGTAATCGGTACTCGCTTTGGGATCGTTCACTGGGAGTTCTGGCGAGCTTGTCATACAACCGCAATGCGAGCTTCTATGATGATGGGAATCGGACGAGGTGGGGGGGCGGCGCGTCCGGTCTCAGCTATGAGTATTCTTTGACGGACGTGAAGGCCACCGAAGACGTATTGATAGGCGCTTTGGCAAGTGTCGCCTACCAGTTGTCGCCATCTTCCAAGATGAATCTGATGTACAATCGCAATCAAAGCGGGCAGAAACAGAGCCGCTTAATGTATGGCGCATTCCCTCGGGATTTCTCGGAGGGTACTATCTGGCAAACTCGTGTTCTGCAATACACCCAGAGATCGATGGGTGCACTTCAGTTGGATGGAGAGCATCTCGTATGCTGGTTCAAGCCGATCCGGGTTTCCTGGAAGGGCTCCTACTCCAAGAATACTCAAGAGGATCCTGATCGCCGGTTCTTCTCAAGTGCCGTCACGGTCTACGAAAACGACACGATCTACAATGCAGGGGAAGGCGCTTCATTCGGGGGCTTTCCCAGCCACTACTGGCGTGATCTGAGTGAATCGAACAATGAGGGGCAGGTCGATTTGGAAATACCTCTTGAAGGGAGCGCGAAACTGAAGTTCGGCGCCAACTACCGGAGTAAGAACAGAGAGCAGACGGAATACATGTACGCCATGGCGAGCCAGGCTACCGATGTATTGCCCCAATATGACGGCAATCCCAATGATTACTATGCTGATTCACTGCTAGGTATAATCGAGGGCACTCCCATCGGTAACCGATACCTTTTCGGTCGCGTCGTCCAGGGTTACCCCATCTTTGGCAATTACACCGGAACTCAGAAAATCGCATCGGCGTATGCCATGGCCGAATTCTCGCCTCTCAAGCACTTTGACGTGATTGGAGGCGTGCGTTTTGAATCCACTCGCATGGACGTACTGCTGGAGGATAAGAAGAAGCCGGAGGGGCATTTGTCTTCCAATGACTGGCTTCCCTCGGTCAACCTCGTCTTCCATCTGCAGCGAGCAATGAACCTGCGCGGTGCTTTCGGCATGACATTGGCCCGGCCGACTCTCCGTGAGATGGCGCCGTTCGGAAGCTGGGAATTCCTGAATGACTACATCTTTGTGGGGAATCCGAAGCTTCGCCGCACACTGATCTACAACTATGATCTACGCTGGGAATGGTTCACCAAGCCGGGTGAAGTTCTCGCAGTTAGCGGATTTTACAAGAAGTTCATCGATCCGGTGGAGAAGTATCTCTCGGACTATAACGATAACGCGACGTGGAATAATGTCCCGGACGCCAGAGTATATGGACTGGAGTTCGAACTGCGTCAGTCGCTCTCGATGGTGCCGGTGCTTCGCCGTTTCTCGGTGAGCGGTAATTTGACGTTGGTCCGTTCACGGGTGGCACTGACCGAAAACGAATACGAGACCGCAAAATTCTACGACCCGAACGCGTCGCGATACCGCGATTTCGGCGGGCAGTCAAGATATCTGATTAATGCCGACTTGTCCTACGAGAATCAACGGAGCGGCACGGCTGCATCGCTGGTCTACAACGTCTTTGGAAGAAGACTGACTGAGAATGTCGAAGGTCAATCTCCGAACATCTATGAGGAGCCCTTCAACTCGCTTGATCTCATTGCCTCGCAACGGATCTGGTGGGGGCTGAAGGCCAAATTTGCGGCGAAGAACATACTCAACGATAGGTTCCGCAAAACTCAAAGACTCCCCGGCAAGGAATACGTCGCCGAGGAATACTCGGTCGGCAAGACTTTTTCGTTGGGCATTTCATACGAGATCTGATTGGCGGAATTCTAACGTGAGCCAAATCAGGGCAGAACACCTTTGGACTAACATGGAGCCGTTGGGAATAGGATACCCAGATTGGAACTGAAAATGGTTGAACGTTTACTGATATCGTGCGAGAACTTTTCCTCCTCGAATGACCGGCTTATCAGGTCCGGAAAACGAGGATGGTTAACCTCTCTTTTTGAACAAAACAATCCATCAGGCCAAAGGGCGCTAATCGTAATGCAAAGCTCACTTCGAAACAGCCAGAACTATCAATTCACGCAAATTGGAGGTAATTAATGCTGAGGAAATTCATCGCGATTCTTTTTGTGTTGGCCCTCGCATCATTAGCGTTGGCTAACCCCTGCCCGACCGAGTACCAGGCGGACGGCGTCACGCCGAAACCAACTAAAATCATTGGCGACGGAACCCAAACCATCTTGACCGGCGCTCAGCATTGGGATGCTGATACCGTGTATCTTCTGCATGGCTGGATTTACGTTGGCGATGGCCAGTTCCTTGACAGCGGTGGTGTCAATGGCACGCTGACCATCGATCCCGGGACGATTATTAAGGGATATCCGGGCGCCGGTGACACGGCTTCGGCCTTGATCATCACTCGCGAGTCCAAAATCTATGCTGAAGGCACGGCAGACTGCCCGATTGTCTTCACCGCTCTTTCCGACAACGTCGATGATCCGAATGATCACGGCACTACTCAGGCAGACAAGGGACTCTGGGGTTCACTGATTCTGCTTGGCAAGGCGCCAATTAGCACTCCACCGGAGAATATTCAGCAGATAGAAGGAGTTACGCCAAATCCGCACATTTGGTACGGCGGTCACAACCTTGAGGAGGATCCACATGACAACTCCGGCGTCGTGAAGTATGTGTCGCTGCGATACGGTGGTTCGATTCTGGGTATTAACAACGAAATCAACGGTCTCACCATGGGCGGCGTCGGCGATGGCACCGTCATTGACTATGTAGAAGCCTATTGCAACAACGACGACGGCTTCGAGTGGTTCGGGGGCACCGTCAACTGCAAGCACCTGATCAACGCGTTCTGCGATGATGATGGCTTCGATTGGGATCAGGGCTATTCCGGCAAAGGTCAGTTCTTCTTCCAGGTTTCTGATTCTATTTCCAATTACGACCATTTGTTCGAGATGGATAGCGACGACCCGGCTTTCTCGGGTGTCGGCCCCTTCTCCAAAGCGACGATGTACAACTTCACGGCCATTGGTCGCGGCCATGGCAACACTGGAGTTGGTGCCAAGCAAGACTTTGCCATGAAGTACAAAGAAGATACCGGCGGCCATCTGCGCAATGGTATCGTCTGCGAGTACTCGCAGTGGGCTTACGAATTTGAGGACAAGGCTGGCACCGGCTTAGGCAACTGGGACGATTGCACTACCAATCCTTTCAATGATTCCGAAAAGCGCTCCCGCTGCAAGAGCAGTGGTACCGGCGCTGATCTGTGGAATGGCTACGGCAATCCAGCCTACTCTGTTCAGGACATTGACAACTACAGTATCCTTTGGTTCAACCTTGGCAAGATAATGACCAAGACGGGCGCAACCGGAGACTCAACTCTTTCGAAGCTCAATCTGGAGATGTCGACTGCCGCTTCGTTACATGGTGGAGCGGTCTGGCCGAACCAGTTGGTCGGCGATCCCGGCATTTACTATGGTCCGAACTTCCGCAGTAATGGAGCTCACGAACTGGATCCATGTCCGAGTATCATGGGTCCGGCTTACACGACTCCTCATCCGGACGCTCATGCTGAAAATTCCTGGTTTGAGAGCACCCGGTACATCGGCGCTTTCGATGCATACAACAATTGGGCTGACAAGCCTTGGACGGCTCTTCATCAGTATGGTTACTTCAAAACCCACGTGCCAGCGTGCGCTTCCTGCGGCGACGCCAACAGCGACAACTCAATTGACATCTCAGATGTCGTGTTCCTGATCGCGCGCATCTTCTCTGGCGGTGGTGCTCCTGGAGACTGCAATTACGTGAACGGCAAAGGAGACGCCAATGGTGACGGCAGCGTTGATATCTCTGATGTTGTTTACTTGATCGCGCGCATATTCAGCGGCGGTAATCCTCCGCACTGTCAGTACTATAAGTAGGGATTTGGTGACTGCCACAGGATGAGTAAATAACGATGACTACAAGAGGTTCTCACTACTAGAAAAGACTCGATCGTCCTCCGGGAGGAGGGATATCTTCTCCCTTTGTCCTCATGCCGGCGGCTTCCTCCCCAGAGGTCGCCGGTTCATTGTTTGTTTGAACAGCAATCATAGAGTCACTCCTGCCCGGACTTTCTTTCGAGAGCCCGGACTTGCTTTTGTGGGGTCGGAGCGAGGGTTCGAGGTTGAAAGCAAAGAAAATTGCCTGTTGCGTCAGGTCTTAGCGGATGGGTATGGTGTTGTGGGAGCGTGACCTGACGCATGGGCGAGTTGGATGCTGTCACAGAGCACTCCGTCACGTCACACGCCGCGAACAGACCTACGAGCAAATACCAGACGGAGTGGCGCGGCGTAAGACGTGACGGAACGGGGAAGGTCAAAAGCGAAGGCGGTTTCGACCTACAAGACTAAGGGGACAGCCGGGGGTGGTTGCGCGACATTGCTTCGTCATGGGGTAGTCAGCGAGCATGGACCGTCAGCTTGACCTCCGCCGAGCGCCCTTCGTCGTCGGTGCAGACGAGCGTGAAGTTACCCGGTGTCGGTGTGATAAAGACTCTCTCCGTCGGGCTACCGGAGTAGACGAGCCGTCGATTCATAAACCAGTAGATGTTTTTGGTCTTGTTCGAGACGGAAGCATCAAGCAGTATCTTCTGATATCGCAGTTCGACCTCCGGC
>CAIYYT010000217.1 GCA_903930455.1 uncultured bacterium
GTTGACATCTCGTTACAAATAACGTTTACTATAAGGTTTAGCAATGACTTTTTGGAGGTTAGCGTGGCTGAAGTTGCAACAATAGACGATCTGGTCGGCAGATTAAACCGGCTAAAGGAGTTTCTTTGACCTCGCCAAGCGGACCGATAAGATAAAGCAGCTTGAGCAGCAGACGGTTGCCGAGAGTTTTTGGGCCGATCAAGCTAAGGCGCAGGCTACTCTCAAAGAGATTTCTCTCCAAAAGAAGTGGTTAGAACAAACACGGCAACTCGAAACGGCACTCGCCGATTTGGAAACGCTGGTCGAATTGTCGCATGATGACGCCGACCTGCAGAAGGAACTTGCCGGTTCACGCGCGGCATTCGAAAAGCAACTCGACGAATTTGAACTGAGGGCGTTGTTGTCCGATGTTGATGATCCTCGCGACGCGATTCTGACAGTTCATCCCGGCGCCGGCGGCACCGAGTCACAGGATTGGGCGGAGATGCTATTGCGCCTTTACATGCGCTGGTGTGAACAACGCGGATATGAGGTGGATATAATCGACCGTCAGTCCGGTGAGGAGGCGGGCATCAAGTCGGCGACATTGGAAATCAAAGGTGACTATGCTTACGGTTATCTGAAGGCAGAGTCAGGCGTGCATCGACTGGTGCGTCTTTCGCCGTTCGATGCCAACCAGCGTCGGCACACGTCATTTGCTTCAATCTTCGTGTATCCGGAAGTTGGTGAGGATATCGAAATAGATATCAAACCGGACGACATCCGCATTGATACTTATCGAGCATCGGGCGCCGGCGGGCAACATGTCAATAAGACATCATCGGCAGTCAGAATCACGCACGAACCGAGCGGCATTGTCGTGCAGTGCCAGACGGAGCGCTCGCAGTTGAAGAATAAGGAATCGGCCATGAAGGTGCTGCGCGCGCGGTTATACCAGCGGGCGCGCGAAGAAGAAGCTAAGAAGCATGAGGAATACGCCAAGTTCAAAAAGAAAATCGAATGGGGCAGTCAGATACGTTCATACGTGTTTCACCCATACAATCTGGTAAAAGATCATCGAACATCATTTGAAACATCCGATACTACCAGTGTAATGGATGGTCACATAGATGGTTTCATCAACGCTTATCTCAACTGGAAAGATAAGTAATCACGAGGTGTTATGAATATCGTAGAACAGTTTGCCGAGAAGGCAAAACAACTTAAGAAGCGTGTCGTCTATCCCGAAGGCGAAGAACCGCGCTCGATACTGGCAGCAAAACGGGTGGCCGGCGAAGGGATCGCGCAAGTAACGCTGGTTGGCGACACCGACAAGATCGCGGCGCTGGCCAAAGAGCACGGTCTGGATTTGGACAAATGCACCGTCTCCGATCCGAGTCGCTCTCCCCTAATGTCAGACTTTGCGAATGAGTTCTTTGAGATTCGCAAAGCCAAGGGGATCACCCACGAGCAGGCCAAAGCTACAATGAAGCAACCACTATTCTGGGGCGCGATGTTGGTCCGCAAGAACATGGTTGACGGTTCCGTCGCGGGCGCCCTGAATACCACTGGCGACGTGATCCGCGCCGGATTGCAGGTAGTGGGTCTGGCTCCGGGAATCACTGCGGTATCGAGTTTCTTCATGATGGTCGTGCCGGAATTTCTGGGCGAGAAGGACAAGGTCATATTCTTTGCCGATAGCGCCGTGATTCCAAATCCAACCGTCGAGCAACTGGCATCGATTGCGGTATCTACTGGTCGGTCATACAAAGCGCTTCTCAATGACGAACCGCGCGTTGCGATGCTTTCCTTCTCGACCAAGGGTTCGGCGAAACATCCGGATGTGACTAAAGTGCTGACGGCACTTAAGATGGCAAAAGAGATCGACCCGAAAATGATCATTGACGGCGAACTGCAAGTCGATGCCGCGATAATTCCCAAGATCGGACAATCAAAGGCCCCGGGGTCGCCCATTGAAGGCAAAGCGAACGTGTTGATTTTCCCCGATCTTGATGCAGGCAATATCGCGTATAAGTTGGTACAGCGGCTGGCGAAAGCCGAGGCGATCGGGCCCATTGTGCAAGGGCTCGCCAAACCCGTTAATGATTTGTCACGTGGATGCTCGGTAGATGACATCGTGAATGTCACCGCAATCGCGATGATTATCAGTACGCTGTAGGATTTATCATACGCTGTCGCAATCCCCACAAAGACGGGGATCAAGACGAGTGTTCCATTTGGTCTTAGTTCCACTCTGTGGAGCGTGACCTGACGGCCTTTGAATTTCGGAGATGAAAGACAATGCCGACTTACTCATATAGATGCCAATCCTGCAAACACGAGTTTGAAGAATTCCAGAAGATCACCGATCTGCCTGTAAAAGAATGCCCGAAGTGTGGCGGTCTGGTAATGCGCATTATCACTGGAGGCGCAGGTTTAATCTTCAAAGGCGCAGGCTTCTACATCACCGACAACCGTTCTGTCGATTACAAGAAAGCCGCAAGCTCGGAAAGCTCCGCATCGAGCACGCCGTCGATCTCGCCGCCAACGTCGACATCGAGTCCTTCGACGCCATCATCGTCTTCCTCAAGCGATAAACTGTCGAAACCTTCCAAAGATTAACTGCGGAGTAGTAATAGAGCGGCGCGGTCAGGAATCCTTTCCTGACCGCGCTTTCTTCTGCTTAAGACAATGAATCCTGCAGCGGCACACGGCGTATGCCCTATGTCTCCAGAAAACCTACTTACTATAAAATAGGATGAAACGGAAGGTGTCGAAATGTTGGGGGGGGGCTTACATACAACACTGCCAGCGCGCTACCAATCATGGTTGCGCGGGAGAATGTCAAGCGCTGAGTGGGATTAACCTACGGGACTAAAAAAGAGGTTGTGAGCAGAGGGTGTCAAAACCGCCTCGGTTTTGACACCTTCCCTTATCCAAGATTTCTTAGTCTTAATAGTACAAACTCTCCTCAAATTGTCAAGGATATTCTCGCTTCCCTGAGTGATCGTTCCTATGACCACAAGAACAACGGCGTTTTGCAGAGGATGTCGGAAACCGAAGCAGTTCTGTCCCACAAAGCGACTATAGCTTTTTTGTTGAATTCCCCCTTGCCCTTTCGGTATCTTTCAGCAGTTGATCTCGTGACTCTCTCTTAGGTGGTGTCCATGCGGCGTTTGATCATTATCCCGATTCTTGTTGTCGTCTCAGCCATTCTTGTTTTTCTTATCTATCAGCGGCAGAAGGCGAACATATTGCCACCGGACGTGATCTTCTCCTCCGGCAGCGTGGAGGCCAACACCGTTACAGTCAGCGCGCAAACCAGCGGCAAGGTTCTGGTGAAAACATTCCGCAAAGGCGACGAGGTCAAGCAGGGGGACACCTTGCTCGTGATCGAGCGCGACCTGCTTGATGCCAAGATGAATGAACTTGAGACCGGTATTGTTGCCACTATAGCTGAGATGGACGCTGCCCGCATCGATCTCGCCAACGTGCGCAAGAACCTTGATCGAATGACAGAGGCGTTCAAAGTCGGGTCTGTTCCCAAGAAGGACATGGACAACCTGACGGCATCATATCAATCGGGCGACAAGCGCATAACAGCATTGGAATCCAAGTTACAAACTCTCAACGCGCAGAAAGCGACGCTAGCGATTCAGATCGGTTACACAACGGTCACTTCTCCGATCGGCGGTTATATCCAGTCTGATCCGGTGGAAGTCGGCGAAGTTGTGATGATTGGAAGTGTCTTGTTTGAAATTGTCAATCTCAGTGATACCTGGGTCGAGATCTATGTCAACGAAACCGAAATACCGTTTGTCCATCTCAAAGACACCGCCGACATCTATCTCGATAGCGACCCGCAAACACCGCTCAAGGGCACGGTCTCTTTTATTTCTCAAAAAGCGGAGTTTACTCCCAAGAATGTGCAGACAAAGAAGGAACGGGTCAAGCAGGTTTTCGCTGTGCGCGTGCGCGTCGACAATTCGACGCAGCGTTTTAAGCCCGGTTTGCCGGTTGATGTCTATCTCAAGAAAAGATGACGACCGCAATTTGCGTTACCGGGTTGTGCAAGCGCTTTCGTGAAAACAGCGCGCTTGATAGTCTTTCATTTGACTTCCCTGCCCGAATGATCTCGGCGCTGGTCGGTCCCGACGGCGCCGGTAAAACGACACTGCTTCGCATTATGGCTGGCATCCTCGACTATGACTCCGGACAAATCCAGATGTTTGGTGAAGACTACCGCAAAGGATTCGAGGCAAAGAAAGCGGCCATCGGCTACATGCCACAGCGCTTCGGACTTTATGAAGATCTCACGGTGCAGGAAAATATTGACTTCTTCGCGGATTTGTTCGGCGTTCGCGGCAATGAACGTCGGGAGCGCGTCAAACGACTTCTCGAATTCTCGCGCTTGGATCCATTTACCAAGCGTCTTGCAGGTCAGCTATCAGGGGGCATGAAGCAAAAACTCGGCCTTGCCTGCGCATTGATTCACAATCCTCAAGTCCTGCTTCTCGATGAGCCGACCAACGGTGTCGATCCCGTGTCGCGCCGCGAGTTTTGGAAGTTACTCTACGACCTCAACCGTGCCGGTACCACCGTAGTAATCAGTTCCCCATACATGGATGAGGCTGAACGTGCCGGCCATTTCGCTTTGATGAGCAAAGGCCGATTGATTGCGCACGGCATTCCCGCCGATGAACGCCGCAACTTCCAGTTTGCCGTTTACACTCTGCCAACCGACAGAGCACGCGCCGTCAAAGAACAACTTTGCAGGAGGAATGAGTTTCGCTCTGTGAATCTCTTTGGCAACAGCGTACACATTGTCACAGACAAGAGCTTCCAACAGGAAAACGTCAAGACGGTGCTCGAGTCCGAGCGCCTCGAATCGGCATCGCTCCAGCAAATTGTGCCGACCTTTGAAGATATCTACATTGCCTTGTCCACAGGATAATATGACCGTCTACGCCGTCCAAGTCACCAATCTGCGCCGCCAATTCGGCGACTTTGTTGCCGTCAACAATGTCAGCTTCGAAGTCGAAAAGGGCGAAATCTTCGGTTTCCTCGGACCTAACGGCGCCGGCAAATCAACCACGATCCGAATGCTCTGCGGGCTGCTATTGCCATCAGGAGGTCAGGGCGAAGTAGTCGGCTACGATTTGATGAAAGAGTCCGAAAGCATCAAGACCAAGATCGGCTATATGTCGCAGAAGTTTTCGCTTTATCAGACACTCACTGTTGAAGAGAATCTCGACTTCTATGCAGGCATCTACCTGATGAACAGGGACGTGCATGCGCAAAAGAAGGATGAGTTCTTTACGCAGACCGAACTGGGCAAGGTGCGTGGTCGTCTCGTGGCCGATCTCCCCGTCGGTGCTCGACAGCTCCTGGCCTTGCTCTGCGCGATACAGCATGATCCGGAAATGATCTTTCTGGATGAACCAACCGCCGGCGTCGATCCGCTGGCGCGTCGGTATTTTTGGGAACAGATCAATCATCTCTCCGAGCGCAATGTCACGGTTTTCGTAACCACACACTATCTCGATGAGGCTGAGGAGTGTGATCGCATCGCGATGATTTTCAATGGCAAACTCGCCGCCATCGGCGAACCGGATGTGCTCAAGCGAACGCGCTTTCCGGGACGAGTTTATTCGGTGCAGACAGATCACCCTTGGGATACCGCTGATCAATTGCGCACGGCAACTGGTGTTGCTGACGTAACGCTTTTTGGTTCAGAACTGCATGCAACATTGAAGCCAAACGTCGAAGTCGCAGCAGTTTTGCAGTCATTACCCAACCATCTTCGCAGCACGGTGACGGCAACTGAACTGGTGCCAACTCTGGAGGATCTATTCATTGCGTTGACGCGGGAGGAACTGCAATGAGTTTCTACCGCATCTGGGCGATTGCCCGCAAGGAGTTCATTCAAATCCTGCGCGATGTCCGTTCGTTGATCATGGCGTTTCTGTTCCCGATTGTATTGATCTTTCTCTTCAGCTATGCGATCACTCTTGACATCAAGCAGATTCCGACCGCTATAATTGACTACTCCAATACCGATTACTCGCGGGAGCTGATTCGCCGATTTACGAACTCACAATACTTTGTTGAGAAGAACAGACCGACAAGCGAGAAGGAACTGCAAAGCCTGATAGATTATGGCAAGGTCAAAGTCGGAATCGTGATTTCTCCTGATTTTGCCGACGGACTTAATCGCGGCGGAGCTTCGATACAAACGATCACCGATGGATCGGATGCCAACACCAGCCAGTCGACTCTGGCCTACACGTCCCTGATCGTTTCCGAGTACAATCTGAGTCGATTGCAGAACTCTCTTGGTGCGCGCATGGCAACGACACCGATACAGGCCAATGTCCGATTCTGGTACAATCCCGACCTTAACTCACAGAATTTCCTCGTGCCGGGATTGATCTCGCTTATCATGACAATTCTCGGTTCGTTGCTGGCTTCTCTCACGATCGCGCGCGAATGGGAACGCGGGACCATGGAGTTATTGATCTCCACACCTCTCAAGCCGGTTGAACTGGCGCTCGGTAAGCTGCTTCCCTATTACCTCATAGGCATGGTTGATCTCCTTCTGGCAGCATACATCGGGATCGTGGTCTTCGGTGTTCCCTTCACCGGCAATCTCTGGACGCTGGCTTTGTTTTCCACTTTCTTTCTAATGGCTGCGCTATCGATTGGGTATCTCATCAGCGTTACACTGAAGTCACAGCAAGCGGCCTTTCAGATTTCTCTGTTGACGTCTTTTTTGCCCGGCTTCCTCCTGTCAGGATTTCTGTTCCCTATCAGTTCCATGCCGTTTGTGATTCAGGCAGTCAGTCTAATCGTTCCGGGTCGATATTTTATCTCGGCTTTGCGGGGACTCTTTCTCAAAGGTTCAACTCTCCAGCAACTACTTCCAGAGGCGCTGGCGCTGCTTCTGTTCGGATCTGTCTTTGCACTACTGGCAATCATCAAATTCCGAAAGAAGATACAATGAAGCTGCGACGTATTGTCACTATTCTGGTGAAAGAATTCCAAGAGTTAATTCGTGACAATAAAATGCGCGCTACCGTGCTCGTTGCGCCCTTAATACAGATACTAATTTTCGGCTATGCGGCAACCTATGATATCAGAGAGATACCTACGGCAGTGCTTGATCGCGGCAATTCCACTTTGAGTCGGCGTCTCGTGAATCAACTGGAAGCGTCCGGTTATTTCAAGATTCAGTATCGGTTGCAGTCCCCCGCACAGATTGACACTCTGATGGCCAATGGCTCTGTCTGGTGTGCCGTCGACATTCCGGCTGACTTTGGTGAGCAGATTGCCGACGGAAAGCAAACCGCCCTCGGAGTGTCGATTGACGCCGTCAACTCCAACAGTGCGACAATCACGGCTGGATACTTGTCAGGCGTAATCGCCCGCCTCAATGACGAGTTGATTCGAGAGCGAGCGGCCGTGCTGACAGCGGCGCCGGTGCGTGTCGGCACCGTGGACAACCGCGTACGCATCCTGTATAACCCGGACCTCGAAAGTCGCAACTTCAATGTACCGGCAATCATCGTTCAGATTCTCGTGGTTGTGACACTACTGTTGACTTCGATGGCAATTGTCAAAGAAAAGGAATTTGGTACGATGGAGCAGCTTGCGGTTACGCCGATCAGATCGAGCGAGTTGATTATTGGCAAAGCCCTGCCTTACGCTTTCATCGGTATGGTCGATATCACGCTCATCTGTGCGGTCGCGGTATTCTATTTTGGGGTACCGTTGCTGGGCAGTCTCACGCTCTTGTTTGCTACCTCACTCGCTTTCATGATGTCGACATTGGCGGTCGGACTGCTCATATCGATCGTATCGAAAACGCAGCAGCAAGCGATGATGACCTCATTCTTCTTCATGATGCCGGCAATTTTGCTGTCGGGATTCGCCTTCCCGATCGAAAACATGCCAGAGCCGATTCAATACCTTACCTATCTCAATCCGCTGCGCTATTTTGTCGTGATCATCCGCGCCATATTCCTGAAAGGCGCGACGACGGCTCAACTTGTTGACCAGATCGTCCCCTTAGTCGCGCTCGGTCTGGGTGCGCTTGCTCTGTCAGCAATTTGGTTCCGCAAACGGACGCGATAAGCATAGACCCGGCGATCGGCTTCACGAAACTCTGCCAACAGCGGGCGGGTGCGATTGTTCGGCGTTTCAATCTGGTACACCAGTGCAAATGCCCCGATCCGGAAAAACGAAATGTTGTCAGGTCGGCCATCTGCCGATACACGATGATACAGGCACAAGTAGCGCTTGAAAACAGAAGAGACAATAGAGCCGTATCAATGAAGACCAACGCAATCGATTCGACATCGCCACAGCAAATCGGCGCGGATAGCGGCACTGCTGTGGTACGGGCAACTGTCTCCAAGTATGGAGCGGTACGGATGGCTCGCTACCTGCTTCGCTCATTCGACGATTGGTTTGATGTTTGCGAGACTGTCAACCGTCAGGTCCAAGAGAGGGTTGAACGGGATGAGATTGAGTCAGTCTTTCACGAAATCGAATGCTGGGCGATGACTGTGCCGAACACCATTTCGAACATCATCGTCGGCCTTGGGATTCCCAGTCGGATTCTGGAGGATCAGCAGACGACCACACGTCCGGTTCGACCTCTGCAACTCGACTTCAGCAAGAGTCCGAAGCCGGCCGTCAAGAGAGCGCGTCAGGCATTAGTTATGGCGCATGATGTCAAGAGCTTCTTCGACCTGAGCGCCTTCAGCCATTATTTACAGAATTCGGAAGGATTGAAAGCTCAGGGCCTAGAATTGGCCACGATGAGAAAAACCGTAAAAATGATAATCAAAAAGCGGGACGGCGTCAAGGCCAATTTTGCTCTGATTATGACATGTACTGTCGATTCAGACGAGGAAGAAGCCCCCAGTCAGTCGAGGGAGACGTCGGAGGGCGACGTCTAACGCGAAATTGGCGTGGATCGCGCCTATCGCTGGCAGACAGGCCATCTGCGGGAGACAACATGACAGACTACAAAGACAATCTGCCTCGGATAATGACGGTCGACGACGAAACCGAAGTGACCACCGTCATTTGCGACTACTTCCGGGAAGAGGGATACGAAATCACTGGCTATTCTGACGCACAAGCGGCCTTGCTCGCTCTCTGTGAAAGCACAGCACTGCCGGACGTGATTTTGGTCGATATCATGATGCCATATGTAGATGGCTACGAGTTTAGCAGGCGCCTTCAGGCTGAACCGCGATTAAAGAATATTCCTGTCATCTTTCTTACGGGCAAGGATCGTGGCGATGATGCACTCACCTTCTTGAAGGCTGGTGGACAGCTCTATATCAAAAAACCGTTCCACCTCTCCGACCTCAAGAATCTCATACTGCTTTCTACACAGGTCAGTTTCCCGACATAGCGTCATCCCTGGCCCGGACTCTTGCGATCGTCATCTGCAACTGATCTCTTGTGCTTTAAGGAAAGGGTTGGAGCGCTTGCTCTGGCGAAGCGATGTCGCAAGAGCGAATTCGTGCGCTTGCGCATGGGATTACTTTATGTGTTGCTGGACGCGATTTAGAAGCGACGTGAGCGCCGAGAACCGATCGAACTCCTCAGGATACGATGCCGTGCGGACCTCGAGCGGAGGTTCAAAAGGCAGACTCAGTCCACCCTTGAGATAGTCACGGACGAACGTTTCGATTCTCTTTCGCACATTGTCAACGTTGGCCTTTGATGTCTCCACCAGCAGGATTCCCAAGCGGTTCTTCTCAAACGTGGAAATCACATCAGACAGCCGCAGCGAATTGCGAAGACCCACCTCAATTTGACTGCATACGGTGTCCAGGTCGATCTTGAGTTGACCTTGCCGGTTAACCATTGCGCGGGCGAACTCACTCAGATCAACCATTATCAACGACAGGAATAGACAATACCGTTCCGCCCGGCTGATCTCCAGTTGCGTTCGTTCAAGGAATCGTTGGTGCGACTCGGTACCTACTTCCATACTCCTACTCAATTTTTTGTCCACAGTGCTTGCCAAAATCAGACCTCTTGAGATTTTAGTTCCCTACTATCTAGTCTGAAAACGAAGCAATAACAGTGCCACAATGACGGATGTGCGCTACGACCTCCTGTTAGACGCAACTCTTTGCCAGTCCGTTGACAGCGCGGCAGAGGATTCCATGGTAATCGGGAAACTGACGAAATTGACTCAAAAAGCCCCGAGGACTGCAATTAGATTCACCTATCATGCAACAAGTTACTGCCATTGGCTAGTTAACTACTTTATCTCGTTAAGCCGATATTCCTTGATCTTGTATAGCAGCGAACGATACGAGATTTCCAGCATTTCTGCCGCACGGCGGCGATTCCAATTTGTGCGCTTGAGCACCTCCGAGATTAACCGCTTCTCTTCGTCCTCTATAGTCCTGGCAAGTCGCTGTTTCAGAGAATAGGAATCGGCAACCGCAACACTCGAATCAGCCAATGCGTGCGTCGCAGCCGCTGGGATAGACTGATGATAAGTCATTGCCACTCTGGGTGTTGGTGAGGAAGCCATCGGCATTTCGCCGACATTCTGAATCATGTCGAAAACAACACTCTCGTCTTGCCTGACGATCATCTGCTTCATCAGGTTCTCCAACTGCCTTACATTCCCCGGCCAGTGATGGCGAACCATTGCCGTCATGCAGTCAGGGCTGATCTTGCCAAAATCTCGTTTATATAGAGAGTTATATTTCTGCAGAAAGTGATTGACCAACAACGGAATGTCCTCACTGCGCTCTCGTAATGGCGGCAGTAGAACCGTGATCTCGTTCAGACGGTAAAACAGATCATCCCGGAAACCGCCGTCGAAGATGGCCCGCTCCAGATCGCGATTGGTGGCGCAGACAATCCGCACATCAACTTTGATGTTCGTGATTCCACCGACACGGATGAACTCGTGCTGCTCCAAGACCTGCAGGAGTTTGGCCTGCAGATCAACTGACATATCCCCTATTTCATCGAGAAATATCGTGCCCTTGTTGGCCGTCTCAAATCGTCCCGGCTTCGTCTTGTGCGCGCCGGTAAAAGCGCCTTTTTCGTAGCCAAAGAGCTCGGCTTCCAGCAGTTCGCGCGGAATGGCGGCGCAATTGACCTTGATAAATGCATTGGCTCGCCGAGGGGACATCGAATGCAGCATACGGGCGACTATTTCCTTGCCGGTACCGGACTCGCCGCGAATCAACACCGATAGCTCGCTATCAGCAACTTGCTCAACAAGATTCTTGATCTCCTGCATCTTCAGCGAATCGCCGACAAAGCTTTCATATTGGCTTTTGGCTTGCAGTTCGACCTTGAGGTCTCGGACTTCCTTCTCAAGTTGGCGGCGCCTAAGCGCGTTCTGCAAGTGCAAACCGACTTCCTTGACATCGAACGGCTTGTTAATAAACTCGGTCGCTCCGAGTTTGATACAATCGACCACGGTCTGCGTCTCCCCTTGCCCTGACAGCATGATCACATCTGACAACAGGTCGGATTTCTTGATCTTCTTGAGTACTTCCATACCGTTCATGCCGGGCATCCTAATATCCAGTAGAATCAGCGGCGGTTTCTCTTTGGAAGCCACCTGGATACCCTCAACACCGTCGGAGGCAGTGATAATGTCAAATTCGTCCTCCAAACCCTCCTTCAGTATCCAAGAGACCTTGGGATCGTCGTCGATAATCAGCAGCTTGGTCTTTTCTTCCGTCATATCCATCCTCTTATACGTCAGTTATCGACGCGACTGCTCGAAAATTGAGCAACTCCCTGCAAACTTCATGCAGAAGGTTGCACCAGGAAATTGGTCTTGGCGTCCCGATTAGGCAAGCGGTTTTTGTAGGAATGTGCATCTGGGTTATTTTGGCATAGGCGATAGAGGCGCCTTCTTCTGTGCCAAATCAGACGCCATCACATCTCCTGTACAGACGCCTTTTTTGTGGGGATATTGCAGTTGTGCTCGCGCCGCGTGTCCCTATGCTGCTGGCAGCTTGATAATGAAGGTCGTGCCAACTCCTTGCTCGCTCTCGAACTTGATGTCACCATTGTGAGCCATCACAATACGTTCGCAGATTGATAGACCCAGTCCAGTACCGCTGTCTTTGGTGGTGAAATAGCGGTCGAAAACTTTGTGTTGCACTTCAGGAGCGATGCCTTCTCCGCTGTCCTTGATAGTCAGCGTCACAAAAGGTTTCTGCTGATTCTGATCGAGCTTGCTGAAAGCTTTGATGGACAGCCTACCCCCGTGGGGCATCGCTTCGATGGCGTTGATGATCAAATTGAGCAGCATTTCGACGATCTCATTTTCGTTAACCAATACCGAAGGCAGGTCGTCTTCGAACTCCTGCGAAAACGTGATTCCATGCTTGGTCAAGTCGTTCTCCACGAGACGAATCACTCGCTTGATCAGATCGCTCATCCGTTTCTGTTCAAGCTGATACTTCTTAGGATTGGAGAAGTCCACAAGTTCTTTGACCAGTTCATTGAGGCGCAGCATTTCCTGCTCGGCCGTCATAAAGAAATCATCCGACTGCGCGATTTCCGGCCAACGCTCCCGCATAATCTGCAATGAGCCGCGTATGTTAGTCAGCGGCTTTTTCAGATCATGCGCGATTTCCGACATCATTTTCCCCATCGTCATCAGCCGCGTAGCGTTAAGCAGTGCCCGTTGTTGCTCATAGACGGATGTTGCCTGCGAAGCCACAATTGAAGCAATATTGATATCATTTGGCGAAAACGCGTGCTCGCGTCGCGAGCCCAGACAGAACACACCATGCATCGAACCTTTGGTGATGATCGGAGCTGTCGTCAGCGTCCTGACTTTCTCTTTGAAGTAGGGTATTTCCTCGATATGGGCCCTGATCACGCGCGCTCTAGCGCTCGACGAATAGACGGTCTTGTCCTTCATGGGGAGTTCCCGGCCTAGCAGCGTGATCGCTTCTCTCTTGCCAAGGCCCTCCCAATAATTGACCATCAGCGTCTCCGTGCGCTCCTGCCATGACAACCACACAGCAAAATCAACATCCATAATCTTCTTTAGCATCTGGTAGATCATCTCCGTCATGTCGCGCGAATTATCGATAGTCGTAAGATTCGTGGCCAATTTGTACAGCGCCCCGAACTCATTAAGCTTCTTGTTAAGCTGCTGAAGATGCTCGGCGTCGTCAATGGCGACCGCCGCCTGCGCCGCAAACGTGACGAGCAGGCGCAGATCGTTCTCGGCAAAAGCGGTACCGTGTTTGGGATCGGAGAGGTTGATGACACCCAGAACCCGGTCCTTTATCTTCAGAGGCGCCGACACCAGTGAATTGGTCTCGTAGTTACCTCTGGCGTACTGTCGAAATCGCTGATCGGTGAGGATGTCCGTTATCAATAATGCTTCACCGCTCTGTGCAACGTAACCGGCAATCGAGTTGCCAAGTTTCACGCGGGTGTTGCGTTTCACTTCTTCACTCACGCCGACCGCCGCTGAGATCGTCAGTTCCCCCTTATGTTCATCCAGCAGCATCACTGAACCGACTGTCGCACCGATTACGTCCAACGCCACGGCAATGATTTTGGTCAGCAATTTGTGAAGATCATGCGATTGTGAGAGGAGGATGCCCGCCTGATAGAGCGCGTCCACCTCGGCCACGCGTCGATTTAGCTGTTTGTTGGTGTCCTGTAATTCATCCAACAATCGCTGCCTCGCAATTTCCAACTCGCGCTTTTCCAGTGCCCGCTTAGTTGCCAACTTGAGTTGCGTGAATTCAATCGGCTTCATCAGGTAGTCATACGCCCCCATATTGATCGCCGCGAGCGCGGTGTCCAGCGAGGCGTAGGCAGTCATCAGTATCACCATTGCATCCGGAGTCTGCTTACGAATTTCTTGTAGTAATTGGATACCATCCATCCCCGGCAATCTGATATCGCTGATCACTAGATCAAAACTGGCGTCCGCATACAAGCGTAATGCTTCCTTGCCGTCAAGCGCGGTCTGGACATCATAGCCCGCCTTGGTCAGCAAGCTCTCCAGCGACCGGCAGAGACGCTCCTCGTCGTCCACCACGAGTATGCGCGATTGTTCAACCTGCGACATGGCCGCTCCGCAAGGGTAGTGTAATCGCAAAGCGGGCACCAGCGTCCGCGACATTCGTAACGGCAATCTCGCCCCTATGTGATTTGATGATTCCGTAGCAAACACTGAGACCGAGACCGGTACCACGCCCCCCGGTCTTGGTAGTAAAAAAGGGCTCCCAGATTTGCGTCAGGTTCTCCGGCGGAATTCCGGGTCCCCAATCCGTGACGCGCACGATCAACTGTTGTTCGTTCTGCTCACCATCGATCAGTATCTTGCCCCCGTCCGGCATAAAATCGCAAGAATTGATCAGCAGGTTCAAGAACACCTGCTTCAACTGTTCTGCCGAACCCCAGATCAGCGGCAGTCCCGATGGCAGTTGCTTCTCAATTCTGACCTTGCACACATGCGCATGATGCGACAACAGGATAAGAGTTTCATCGACGACTGCCTCAACGTCTATTTCCGCGAAGACATCCTCCCGGGGACGGAACAAATCCAGCAGCTGCCTCACAATGCCGGCAATGCGATCTACTTCCTCAGTGACTATCTGCAAGTATTCGGCGGCGCTGTTGGACGGTACCGACGCCTCGCGCGCCAAGAGCAAATAGTTTTTGATGATGCCAAGTGGATTATTGACTTCGTGCGCCACTCGTGCCGACAATTGTCCGAGCGCTGCCAGCTTCTCCGCCTGTACCAGTTGCGATTGCGCGGTACGCAATTGCTCCAGCGCCTCCTTCTCAGACTCAAACAGCCGAGCATTTTCGACTGTGACTGAAAGCTGGTTTGCGAGAATGGCGAGGAATTCCAAATCGTCATCATAGAACGCGGTGCCGGAAATCTTGCGCGTTACCGATAGCAAACCGCGTACACGATTCTGCAATGACATCGGAATCAGATACTCACATTCAATCTGGTGCAATAGGTGCACTTCGTCAATGTCGCCAACCTGACGCAGGATATCACTATAGGACAGCGGTTTGAAATGCGCAGCGCGGAACAGTTCAAAGATTGGGCTGTTCTCCGGGATGAACTTGTCGTCAGATGGCTCTATCGACAACCCTTTTTGCTTGGCCAGCGTCAGGTCATCATTGTGATGATTTCTGGCAATCAACACGGCAGCTCCGTTGACACCCATCTGACCGATGCAGGTCAGGATGATGCCATCCAAAAGCGTCGGCGTATCAAGCACGGAACTGAGATGCTTCGAAATCTCGAAGATCGTATAGAGGTCGAAGATCTTGCGCTTGAGCCTCTTATTGGCTTCGGTCAGCTCTTCCAGGCGTGTAGGCAGATTCTGCGCGTCGGCCGTGACCCGGAGCTCTTGTCGCGATGATTTAGCCATCTATGTATGTAATATCGGCAGACAGCAGGTTAAGTTGCTTGCGCGAGTGCAACTGTTTAAGCCGCGTAATTGCCTCGCCGACAGTATAATGCGAGCCGCAGATCAAGACCATCTCGCCCTTGGCAGCCAATTTTAGCGCTCGATCAACCGCATCCGCGACTACCAACTTGACATCGAAGTCAAGCCCCGCATTTGTCGCACCCCAGATTACACCTTCGATCTCGGCCGCGCGATGCGCTTGGGGTCTGGTGATAACCGCACGCCTCGTGATTGTCGCAAATTCCTGCATCATTATGTCAAAATCCGGCCGCTCCAGAAATCCGCACACGAGTATTACTTTGCGATTACCATAGACTGTCTTGAAAGTGCCTACCAACGCCCGCGCGCCGTCCGGATTGTGCGCGACATCAAGCACGATTGCCGGCTGCTTCGAAACAAGCTGAAAACGCGCCGGCCAGCGGATGCGTCTAAGTCCCATCTTGACGGCGCGATCGTTGATCTTGATTCCCTGCCGGTTTAGTACCTCCGCACATTTTACCGCAATTGCGGCATTATCAATCTGATGAACACCGACCAAAGAACTAGACAGACCAGAACCCGCCGCCGCACGTGATACGTCGAAGCGCATCAGACCGTTGCTGAACGAATATCGCTTCCTCGGTTGCGCAGGCCTGGTAATTGTCGTCTGGCGCTCTTTGCAGACCTCGCGAAACATCTCATAAAGTTGTGGACGCCGTTCGCCCGTCACAAGTGGTACACCTGACTTGATGATCCCCGCCTTTTCTACGGCGATCTTCTCCAATGTGCTACCCAGTATCTTGGTGTGATCAAAATCTATGTGCGTGATCACGGAGAGCTTCGGTCTCAGAACATTGGTCGCATCCAGACGCCCGCCGAGACCGACCTCGACGACCGCCACATCGACACGCATTTTGCGAAAATACCAGAACGCCAGCGCAGTGGAGATCTCAAAGAACGTGATGCGAGCGTCGACAATAAACTGGCGATGCTTTTCGACAAATTCCGCCACCGATCTTTTGTCAATGGCCCCTTGCACGGTGCGCACGCGCTCGCGGTAGTCGACCAGATGCGGCGAAGTAAATACGCCTGCGTTGTAACCCTGCGACTTCAGAATCGAGAACAAAATGGAACAGACCGAACCCTTGCCATTCGTGCCAGCGACGTGGATCGATTGGAAGCTGTTCTGTGGATTACCAAGATGGTCTAGAAAACGGGTGATGTTGTCCAGCCCCATCTTGATGCCGAACAGCTCAAGACCATAGACAAACTTGATTGCGTCGTCGTAACGCATATTCAACTCGACATGTAATCGAGCAGCGAACTTACCGTCGAACGGAGCTCCGGGCGAGGAACGATCTTATCGAGGAAACCGTGGTTCATGAAAAACTCCGACGTCTGGAAATCATCCGGCAGCTTCTGTCCAATCGTCTGCTCAATAACACGCCTCCCGGCAAAGCCGAGCAGCGCACCCGGCTCGGCAATAATCACATCGCCTAGCGATGCGTAACTGGCCATCACGCCAGCCGTCGTCGGATTCGTCAGAATTGAAACATAGGGTGCTTTCGTCTGCGCCAGTCGCGCCAACAGCGCGGAAGTCTTCGCCATTTGCAGAAGCGACAAAATTCCCTCTTGCATCCGCGCCCCCCCGGAACAGGAGACGATCACCAGCGGAATTAAACGGTCAATAGCACGCTCGATAGCACGGCTAATCTTTTCACCAACAACGCTTCCCATACTCCCACCAATAAACGAAAAATCCATCACGGCAAACGACACCTGCCTGCCAGCCATCGTGGCTATACCACAGATCACCGCATCGTTCTTCATGGTTTTTCGACGCGCGTCGGCGATGCGATCAGGGTACTTTTTGGAATCGCGGAAGCCCAGTGGGTCGAGCGATACCAGTCCGGCATCGTATTCCTGGAAGCTACCTTCATCCAACAGGATGGCCATATAGTCTTCGGGACGGATGCGAAAATGGTATGAGCATTTGCGGCAGACCCAGAGCGATTTCTCCAATTCTCTGACATAAATGATCTCGCCACACGAATTGCATTTAGTCCAAAGTCCGTCGGGGATCTCTTTGCGCTCCGTAGGTGGAGGCTGTGGTTTGCGTCTAAACCATTCCATGGTCATTCACCTATTGTCATTTGCATCGTAAACGAATCATCCGGCGGATTGACATAGAATCCCTTGCGCCGTGTTATTACTGCGAATCCATACTTCTCGTAAAAGCGAATCGCCTTCTTATTGGCCGTACGTACATCAAGCACCATCTGACCGATTCCATTAGTCAAAAGTCTCCGCTGCAGATCATCCAATAACACTCTCCCCAGCCCTTGCGATCGGTACTGCCGGTCAACCGCAATATTGGCAATATATCCGTAATCGTCAAGCGCAATACAGCAAAGATAGCCGGCACAAAGCCCCAGTTTGTGTATGGTCAACGCCATTACGTGTGGACTGTCAACGTCTGATCGGAAGCTGTCCCGGTCCCAGGCATCGCTAAATGCCTCCCGCTCAATGGCCAGCACATCGTCGAGGTCTGCGTAGGTCATCTCGACTATCTGCCCCTCCGACGTTGCCGCATCGCGGCGCTGTTCCGGCTGCGATTTGAGCAGGTAGTTGACATCAAGATTCGCCGGATCAAGTCGATTCCACAACTGAAAGTCCCGTGCAAAAATACGCGCCAACTCACCTCCATTGTAAGACGAAGGAGAAGCTACGGCTAGCTCTTTGCCGATGCCGATCGCAGCCTTGCTCAAGCGTTCGACGCCGGGACCCGCAAACAACGAGTCCGCATAGCCCGCAACGAGTCCCTGAATATCGTGGATCGCAATGTCACGACCGTTTTCGGAAACGTAGAACTGATCTGCGCGACAATGAATGACGATCACCGGTTTCCGCCCCTGCTCGACGAAGAACATCCGCTCCAACATCGGGTTGGTGCCTGTGATAATCGGCTTGTGCCAGGCCTGCGCCAGACCCAACACAGTCGCTATTCCCACACGTAATCCTGTAAATGACCCGGGTCCTCCGGCAACTGCCAGATAATCAAGTTGCGATGGCTCAACACGGGCGTCATCTAGCACTCCCTCTATGGCGCTGATCATCTTCTCCGAATGGGTGCGGTCGGCGACGCCGTCGTAACTCGCCAATGCGTGCTGCTCATCAGCGACACCGATTTTCAGTCGGTCGCTCGAGCTGTCAACGGCCAGTAGTAGCATGCTCGATTTCCTCAATCACAATTTCCCGGCTTTCTTCGCCGACCATTGTGAAGCTAATGCGAATGTAGTCCATCGGCAACAAATGCTCGCACTTTTCTCCCCATTCGACCAACACGATGCCGTCGGACTCAAGATACTCCTCAAATCCGAGATCAATCAGTTCCGCGTCGTCCTGTATACGGTAGAGATCAAGATGATAGATCGGCGGTATCGTCGGATAGACATTGACAAGCGAAAACGTCGGGGAGGTTGCCGAAACCGTCTCGTTGAAGTAGTTCACAACTCCGCGCGTAAACAGCGTCTTGCCTGTGCCGAGATCACCAAATAAGAGAACCAGATTTCCCGGTTTGAGACCTGCGGCAAACTGTCGCGCAATGTCGATCGTCGCGCTTTCTGAATTGGATTGATAGCGCTTTCGAATCATCGACCTTTGGGCCTGAGCGTCGCCACGGGCACAATCATCTCTTCCATCGTGATGCCACCATGCTGGAAGGTGTTTTGGAATTTGAGATTGTACTCGTTGTAATTGGTCGGGTAGACAAAATAGTAATCCTCGCGTGCTATCAAGAATGTCGTCGCAAGCGTAAAACGCGGCAGCCGATACAACTCCGGATTCTTAATCAATAACGCTTCCCGTGGCTCGCAGTTGAGGTTGTCGCCGTATTTGTAGCGCAAATTCGTTGAAGTATCGCGCTTGCCATAGGCCACGGTGCCGCGCGAGCACAGCACGGCGCCGTGATCAGTTGTAATAACACAGGTGGCGCCGATCTGAGCGATATACTTCACGATATCAAACAGCGTCGAATGGCTGAACCACGATCGCATCAAGGTGCGAAATGCCGCCTCATCAGGCGCGATCTGCTGCAGTACCTTCGACTGTGAACGACCATGTGCCAGTATGTCCAAGAAGTTGAAAACAATTCCGTATAGCGGCGTGTTTTGGTACGTAGCTAGCCGCTTGACAAAGCCTTCCTCTTCCTTAAGATCTCCCATCTTGAAGTACTTCGGCTCACCCGACACTTTGAATTTCAGCCGCCGATATTGCTCTGCCAACAGCGTATCCTCAAAGCGGTTCAAACTCCGCTCGTCCGACGTCCCGCCTTCCCAGATTTGCGGCTTGTATTTCGCCAGTTCATCGGGGAACATACCCGAGAAGATCGCATTGCGCGCAAATGGCGTTGACGTGGGCAGAATCGAGAAGTAGTACTCTGTCTGGATGTCCAGATATTCCGCAATAATCGGCTCCACAATCAGCCACTGGTCAAGTCGCATGCAGTCAACGACGATAAAGAACGTCGGTTTCTTATCATTAATGTGCGGCGCTACAAATGTCTTGATCACTGATGGCGACAAAACAGGACCGGTTTGGTTCTTCAGCCAGCGCGGGTACTCTCTTTCGATATACTTAGCAAACTCAAGGTTGAACTCCTTCTTTTGACTGAGATGACTTTCTTTGAGTCCTTCATCGGCCATCCGCTCCAACTCGACATCCCAATGCGACAGGTACTGATGAATCTCCACCCAGTCGGATGGCTCCATCGGCCCGTAGAGCTTCGTGCGTAGCGCGTTAAAACCCCCAATATAGTCGCGCGTCAGAAAATCGCTCTGGATTCGCCGCGAGTCCAGAATCTTCTTGGCGACGGCCAGTACTTGTGAGGGATTGACCGGTTTGGTCAGGTAGTCGGCTATATTTTTGCCGATCGCCTGATTCATCAGGTGCTCTTCCTCCGACTTGGTCACCATCACGACCGGAATGTGCGGCCTGATCTTCTTGATTTCTTCAAGCGTTGTCAACCCATCCATGCCGGGCATCATCTCGTCCAACAGAATCAAATCGAAGCTTTCTTTGGTGACTGCCGCCAACGCGTCTTCACCGGAAGCAACCGCAGTAATCTGGAATCCCTTGCCCTCGAGTATGATGCGATGCGACTGCAGCAGGTCAATTTCATCATCGACCCACAACACCTTTTTTGCGTCACCCGCCACTTATATCATCCTTTCGCCAGCGTCCTCGGGTACATAATCAAGCGCTATCTGAAACGTGGTACGCAAATGCGGGACAGATTCTCGCAATTCGATCTTCCCCAGATGATACTCCTGTATGATGCGTCGTGCGAGTGTCAATCCCAGTCCCCAACCACGTTTCTTGGTCGAGAAACCGGTGTCGAAGACCTTCTTCTGAACCCCGGCTGGAATGCCACTGCCGTTATCAGTCACCGTAATGACGACCGCACGGCCATCCTTGTTTTTCATAGTCTGGAGCGTTATCTCGCCGCTTACCGAGTCACAGGCCTGCAAGCTGTTCTTGATCAGGTTCTCGATTACCCACGTAAACAGCTCTGGGTTGACTTTTGCATAGATATCGGTTCCCGGCTCAAACGTGATGCGCACCCCCTTGCCACCATGCGGTAGGCGCGAGGAATAATAGGAAGCAACCTCTTCGACCAATGGATTCAAATCGTGGCGTGACGTATCTGGAATGGAACCAATGTGTCCGAAACGATTTGCCACACGATCGAGACGGTGCACGTCGTTCGCCATTCGCTGAACGACTTCTGCAATTCCTTGGGGGCTGTCGGCAGCACTAGCCAGCCTGCCTACGTTGATCTCCTCCTGCATCAGTTCCAACCATCCTAACAATGATGAAATTGGTGTACCCAGTTGATGTGCGGTTTCCTTGGCCATACCGACCCAGATATTGCGCTGCTCGGCACGCTGAATGTTGCGGAAACCGACAAAACCCACGATTAAGAACACGCCGACCACACCGATCTCGATGACCGGCATCACCTGCAATTGCTTCACAAGTGGCGGATAGTCGTACAGTATGTACTGAATAATCTGATCACCCCACTTCACCGGCGTCTCGCCGTTGTCATGCAGCATCTTGTCCTTCCCCACAACAATCTTGGCATAAGCGGCGCGCGAAGTGTCATTGTCGGCGACATCGGGAATACGTGCCCAGAGCACCGGTTTGCGATCGCGATCAGTGACGATGATCGGGAAATACGCCTTTTGGATAATCTCGTCAAATACGACGGCGTTAACGCGCGGTGATGAGTCCTCTGCTCCGGCCAGTTCCCACAGTTTTGCCCACATGCGGACGTCGCGCTTGACATTCTCTTGCAGTCCCTTGATAAGAAACTGCGTGTAAACCATGAATAGCGCAGCCACCGCTACGGTGCCAAAGAAAATGAATCCTTTGAACATGCCGGGGAGTGTGGAGTATCCTCCCTGACCCAAAAGACGTCGGAATGTCATTCGATTATTTCGGCTCCGCCAAGATATGGTCGCAATGCTTCAGGCACGACTATTTTACCCTCGGCGGTCTGATAGTTCTCCATAATTGCGATTACCGTCCGAGGAAGCGCCAATCCCGAGCCGTTAAGTGTATGCGGATAGATCGGCTTTTCACCCTCGGCAGGTCGGAAACGCAAGTTCATACGGCGAGCTTGAAAATCGCCGAAATTGGAGCAAGACGACACTTCGAGGTACTTGCCCAATCCAGCCGCCCAGACTTCCAAGTCAAAGCACTTCGCTGCCGCAAATGATAGGTCGCCCGAAGCCAACTGGACCACGCGATAAGGCAGTCCCAATAGTTGCAGAATTGTCTCGGCGTTGGCGGTGATGATTTCGAGTTCATCGTATGATGTTTCAGGTCGTACGATCCGCACCATCTCCACCTTGTCAAACTGATGCACCCGAATCAGCCCACGTGTGTCCTTGCCGGCCGCGCCCGCCTCACGACGAAAGCACGGCGTGTAGGCGACGAACAACTTCGGCAATTCCTCACCGTTTAGAATCTCGTTGGCGTAGATATTTGTAACCGGCACTTCAGCGGTCGGAATCAGATACAGAGTCTCATCAGAGAGCTGGTACATATCTTCCGCCATCTTCGGCAACTGACCGGTGCCCGTCATCGTCTGACGGTTCACCAAAAATGGTGGTGAGACCTCAGCGTAGCCGTGCCGTGATGTATGGACGTCAAGCATGAAATTGATCAGCGCGCGCTCTAGTTTCGCTCCGACGCCAGTATAAAGAATGAATCCCGAACCGGCGAGCTTGGCGCCGCGTTCGAAATCGATCATTCCGAGCTTGGCAGCCAGTTCCCAATGCGGCACCGGTTTGAATGTCATCTGCGGCTGCTCGCCCCAGTGACGAACGATTACGTTGGACGCTTCCTCCTTGCCCACCGGCGTTGATTTATGTGGCAGGTTTGGTACCAGGAGCAACATTGCGTCGAGCTTCTCCTCGGTGTTACGCAGTTCCTGCTCTCTCTGGCTGATCGTTTGGCCGACCTCCTTCATGGCGGCTATCTGTGCAGTCGCGTCCTCTTTGTGCTTTTTCATCACCGCAATGTCACCAGACACCGTGTTACGGCGCTCGCGCAGTTGCTCTAGCTCCGAAAGAATCTTGCGGCGCAGTCCGTCAACGTCAAGAATCAGATCTATATCAATGCTACTATACTTCTTCCGAATCCCATCCTTCACCAAGTCGGGATTATCGCGAATGAACTTGATATCGAGCATGCTCTCTATCCTCTACATCGAATGATTGATTTCCATCGGTTTCCCTTGATACCCGGGAACGATCTCGGCAAGCAGTTGCTTGACTCTCTCCCGATCTTGCTGCCCTATCGCACTGCGCATAGCGTTCAATTCCTGCTGCAATGCCTGCCAGTCAAACTCGATCGGTCGCGCCACCAGAATGTTCTCGTGTTCGGAAGTTTTCAGCCCTTCTTCATCAAAAAGCTCTTCCGTCATTTTTTCCCCGGGGCGCAGCCCGGTATACGTAATGGCAATATCTTCATCCGGCACCGCTCCGGAAAGTGTGATCATGGCTTTGGCCAAGTCGACGATCCTCACCGGCTCACCCATATTCAATACGAGGATATCACCCGATTTTCCGATCGCAGCCGCCTGCATTACGAGCAGAGACGCTTCTTTGATCGTCATAAAATAGCGCGTCACTTCCGGATGCGTCACTGTAACCGGCCCGCCGCCTTCAATCTGTCGTCTGAATATCGGAACCACCGAGCCATCTGATCCTAAGACGTTGCCGAAACGAACGGTGATAAAGGAAACCTTAGAGCGCTTTGCAAAACCTTGTACAACCATTTCGGCAGCTCTCTTGGTGGCTCCCATCACCGAGGTTGGGCGCACCGCCTTGTCGGTCGAAATCAGCACGAAACAACCGACGCCATGTCTATCCGCCAGTTCGGCCAGCCTCTGTGTCCCAAAGGTGTTGTTCTCCACTGCTTCCTCGGGGAACATTTCCATGAAGGGAACTTGCTTGTAGGCAGCTGCATGGAAAATCACTTCCGGTCGTAACTGCGTGAACAACATCTCCATTTTGCTGCGATCATTGATATCGGCGACATGCGGATCGAGCAAACCACCGCCATACTTCTCCTGCAATTCCAAGAACAGTTCATACAACCGATTCTCGGCGCGATCTAAAATTGAAAGTCTCGCCGGTTGGAAGCGCATCACTTGCCGGCAGATTTCCGAACCAATCGAGCCACCACCGCCGGTAATCAGAATCCGCTTGCCGCGCACGAAGTTCGCCAAACGCGTACTATCAAGGCGAACCGGCGTTCGACCCAGAAGATCCTCGACTTTGATGTTTCGCACCTGACTAAGCGCCGCCTGGCCGTTGATGATTTCGCGCAGGGGTGGAAGCGATTTGAATGTCAGATTTGCCCGGCGACAGGAATCGATCAGGCGCCGCATCTGACCTCCGGTAGCCGACGGAATTGCGATCAGCGCCTCTGTTACCTTGTGCTTCACCGCCAAACGTTCCAATTCCGCGCTGCTTCCCAGCACCGGCACACCATGCAATCGCAGACCTTGCTTCGACGAATCGTCGTCAATCAATCCAACCGCTTTGTAGCCAAGGGGCGTCTTGCGTAATTCGCGCAGCACCATCTCGCCTGCAGCCCCCGCACCGATCACAAACGTCCGTTTGCCCTGCGCCCAAAACTGCGGCAGCATCTCCCGACCCGCGCGCAGCAGAAAACGCGAACCACCAACCAGGACAATCATTAGCAACCAGTCAATCACAAATACGCCGCGGGGAATGTTGGCATAGCTTAGCAGATAGGTCGGCAATGCGATTAGCACGCTGCCGACGGTCACTGCTTTGAGAATCTGTGTGAGATCGCTAATCGAAGCGTAACGATAGTAACCTGAATAGAGCCGGAAGTAGAGAAACATGCTGAAGCGAATAATAACCACTACCGGCAGACTCGCTTTGAAGCCGACCAGATCATCATGTGGAATGTCTCCTTCGAAGCGAATCAGGAAGCTCCCAAAATAACAGGCGGCGATGATCACAAGATCGAGCGCAACAATCACCAACTTGTGCGGCAAGAATAGCGGCGAGATAATACTGTCGGCATCGTCAATTGCCGCCTGATAGCGGCGGTAGAACAGCACACGGTTGAAGCTCAGCGCGACAATCAGAGAAAGCCAGTACGCAAGTATGAGTATTTTCGATGTCGAGAAAAACGAGGTTGGGTCGCCGAAGTCCGCCATCACAAACAGCATCAACACGACACCCAGCGACACGATATTGAAGATGCGCAGTATCTCACCATAAAGATTTTGAGGAAAGAGTCTCCGCACAAAACGAGAAAGAAAGATCAGCGTCAGCCAGTACCCGCTCACAACAACATTGGGTAGTCCGTAGAAATAGCCGAGCGTGTCGGCAAAATCACCGTGAATCGAGCGCAGATTATGAAAGAGAATGACGGCGATCAAGAAACAGACCTGAATCATCAACAGGTCCGCAACGAGCAATCCCATTTCCTGTATCGGTGTGGGTCGTGCGGACTTGGCTCGTTCTTGCATAAGTAGTAAGTTTACACACCTATCGGGCGACAGTCAACTGAAAATATCTAAGACTATGGCGTTTAACAGCAATACTGACAATCATTTGGAGAGACGCAGGATCAGTAAACTTCAGGAAACGAATTTGAGAACGATATCCGCCACAAATTCCCGCTCATCTTCCCTGAGTTGCGGATAGATCGGTATTGAAATCACCTGTTTTGCAGAGCACTCCGCGACTGGCAGATCACTTTCCCGATAGCCGAGATATTGGAAACACTTCTGGAGATGCAGCGGCGTCGGATAGTAAATTTCAAATCCGACCTTGTGCTGTTTCAGATGATCCCGCAGGCCGTCGCGATTATCCACTCTGAGCGTGTACTGGTTGTAGATGTGATAGGCGTAATCTGCCGCCTTTGGCATCACGAGCGGCGAACCGGCAAAACGTTGGTTGTAGTAAGCTGCGTTGTTGCGTCGCGCCGCAGACCAGCCTTCCAAATGCGGCAACTTCGTGAGCAATACGGCAGCATGCAATGTATCCAACCGCGAGTTGTAACCCACCTCGTCATGAACATACTTGACCTTCGCCCCATGCGCCTTTAGTCGCCGCAGGCGCTCATTCAATTCATCGGAGTTGGTGACAATCATGCCACCGTCCCCGGGAGCGCCGAGATTCTTCGTCGGATAGAAAGAGAAACAACCAAGATGTCCAATCGATCCCGACATTTTGCCCTTGTACTTCGCTGAGATCGCCTGGGCCGCGTCTTCAATCACGATCAGATTATGGCGCGCCGCGATCTCCATGATGGCATCCATGTCGGCACACTGTCCGAAGAGATGCACCGGCATAATCGCTTTTGTCTGTGGCGTTATCCGCTTCTCAATCTGTCTTATATCAAGATTGAACGTCTCCTCGTCGATGTCAACAAACACCGCTTTGGCACCCAGATTATGAATTGTTCCGGCGGTCGCGAAGAACGAAAACGTCGTCGTGATCACTTCCGTACCGGGACCAACACCCACAGCCCGCATTGACAGAAGTAGCGCATCCGTGCCGGAGGCAACCCCAATCGCATGTTTGCAGCCACTGTACTTCGCAGCCGCCTCTTCAAACTGCCTCACCTGAGGTCCATTAATATATTGCGTGGCCGCCATCACATCCAACACTGCACCGTCTACTTCGGCCTTAAGCGACTGGTATTCTCGCTTTAGATCAAGAAGAGGAACTTGCATGCGCAATCCTGGTCACTGGTTTTCGAGCAACTGTTCCACGGGTACGTCGCGCACAACCTTGGCCGGTGACCCCACCACGATTTTGCGGTCGGGAGCGTCCTTGGTCAGCACCGATCCGGCCGCGACCAGAGCATCCTCACCGACAACCTTGCCAGGAAGGATCGTCGAATTGAGTCCAACCCTCCCCCCCCGTTTCACAGTGATACCCTTGAAATGCTTGAATCGTTCCTGTGTACGGCCGACGTAGTTGTCGTTCGATGTCGCCACACACGGCGCCATGAACACGCGATCGGCCAGATCGGAGTATGCCGTCAGATACACGTTGGTTTCCAACTTGCAGTAACTGCCGATCTTGCAGAAATTTTCCACCCCCACACCACGACCGATTATCGTGAAATCGCCAATGCTGACGTTCTCACGCACCGTTGATAGGTCGGCGATCAAAACTTTCTGGCCGATGACGGCTCCGGCATAGATGATCACATGTGTACCTATGATGCAACCGTCGCCGATTCGTGTCGGCTCCAATTGCTGCTCCTTGGTTACCGCGGAATTCGCGGCTCGCATCGGTTGTTTGCCGATCACGGCCCCATCGTCAATGCGAACGTTGCTACCGATCACGACTCCGGGGTGGATCACGACATGCGACGCGATGACACTGCCGCTACCGACTTTGACATCCTCGCCGATAACACAAAACTGCCCCAGTTCAACATCTCCGGCAAGCCGTGCTGACTTGGCAATCGCACTTGTCTGCATATAACCTTCTCGTTTCCCACGCTGCCCACCCGCTCGTCGTCGCGCGGCAGCAGGCAGAATCGCGTGCTAGGCTATTTCGTCGCCTGATTAATAACGAGATAAATCGTCGCCAGATTCGCTATGAAGAAGCTGGTGTCTTTGAACAGTTGCCACATGTTGATTCCCTTCTTCTGCGGTACCATAATCTTGTCCCCCATAGCTACTCCGGTATTGCGGTCGGCACGGATCAGAGCGCCGGTGTTGGCTTTGATTAGCCGAATATCGCGCTTATTGGCCTTGTAACCGTAGCCCCCAGCAAGTCTGATGTAGTGGTCAACCGTGGCGCTGTCCTTATAAGGCACCAAACCCGGGTTGACAACGCGCCCCAGAACTGTCACCGCGAAACTCTTTGATGGAATTGTGACAGTATCACCATCCATCAGAGGAACATCATGTTCATCAAGTTTCCGACCGAACAGCAGTTCAAAATCTACGGCTACCTTACCCGGCTTGCGAGAGGACGTCTCCTTCAAGTACTGCAGTTCAAAATCCGTCAGTTTGTCGGTAGACATCATCAACAACTGATCGAAACTGGTCTTTGCTTCCGTGGCGCCGTATATCGACTTGCGTATCATCTGGGCTTCTGTTAGGGACGCCTGTGGCAGAAGACCTCCTGCGCGTTCGATCAGCTGTTTGAGAGTCTTCATGCCCTCCAAAATCGGATAGACACCGGGGTACTTGACTTCTCCTATGAGCATCACCTGTTCCTTGTGACGATAATTTGACAGCGTTCGGACAAAGAGTCGATCGTCAGGCATAAGTGCAATGTTCGCTTGGGACGTTCTGTCGGCAAGCACCGCACGAAGGTCGATCAACAGAGAGGCCTTGCCGTTGGTGTTGTCGGAGAATCGCACCAACTCGGCGCCATCCAGATCGGCATCAACCGACGGTCCAAATCCCAATGCCAGAAGCTCGGAAACGCGATCTCCCGGTTTGAATTCGAACACTCCGGGCGCATTGACAGCGCCGTATATCTCGATCTTATTGAACGAGTCCGACACTACTGGCACGAAAACTACCTGACCTTCGTGCAGATACGGATTGGCATTCACCACACCCGTCGCATCGAAATAGGCGAGGTCCGCGACCAATGTGTCACGATCAATATTGGAAAGCTGAATGTTGCGCTGCGAACCCTTCTTCTGCAAGCCTCCGGCCAACGCGACCGCTTCCGACACGCGATCAGCCGCTGAAACCGCGACAATTCCCGGCCTCTCTACCGCTCCGGTCACGCTTATCTTGAACGAACGCACTTTCGCCAGCGCCACCCCGATTGCGCGATCGCGATAGCGAGTTAGCAACGCATCCAGGATCCGTTGCTTGGCTTCCGCAAGCGTGACTTGTCCTACCGCAACCTCGCCAACATCGGGAAGCGATACAACACCTTCCGGCAATACTTCGACACTGACAGGTGAAGCAGACGCGCCGTAAAGGCTGACGACAAAGACATCACCGGGGCCCACAATATAGTTCTTGGGGTCAACTGCACGGTCAAGCAGATTACCGGTCGAAACCTCCTCGCGCTCGGGTTCCTTCTTCTCCACAGGTTGTGTTTGCGGCTCAAGCTTCGGTCTCAACAGCGGGTAATCAAGTCCCTCGGCTGCACTTTGCCCCATCAGGATCATCGCGACGATAGTCATCGCGACTCGATACGTGAACAATGTCGTTCTTTTCACTAGAGTATGTATTTCCTCAGGTCTTCGTCTTCGATGATTTCTTTCAGCGTCCGTTGCACTAGTGCGCGTGTGATCTTGATCTTCTTGGTCTTGGACTCGGGAATGTCAAACATGATATCCTCCAGTACGGTCGACATGATGGTGTGCAACCGTCGCGCGCCGATATTTTCCCCTGATTCATTAAGCTGTGCCGCCATTTTCGCGATTTCTTCGATGGCGCTCTGCTCAAAGATAATGTTGACTCCCTCAGTCTCCAACAGCGCCGCATACTGTTTGACCAACGCATTTTTCGGCTCCAACAGAATGCGCACAAAATCTCCCTCAGTCAGCGAATCCAACTCCACTCGAATCGGAAAACGTCCCTGCAGTTCGGGAATCAGATCGGATGGCTTTGTAGAATGAAACGCACCCGCCGCGATAAACAGTACGTGGTCTGTTCTGACCATGCCGTACTTGGTGCTGACATTTGA
>CAIYYT010000218.1 GCA_903930455.1 uncultured bacterium
AATGAAAGTTTTATTTGATTTGTAACGGGGCTTTGCGTAGTCATTTTGATATGATGAAGGAACTTCGGGATATCTTCCGCGACGTTTATATCAAAGAGCGAAAACTGAATCTGCTTTATGGCATTCTGATAGAGGCGGGGACGATAGGCAACGGATTTTTTGTCAAGGCCCGCGAGGATCAGAGCGGCGATCTGCAGATGTTGCAGGAGATCAATCTGCAGTATGGCAACCAGGAGGTCGATTCGAATATTCTCGAGAAAATGGGTGAGAGTTTGCTGCACCTGCGTTCCAGTCGTAAGGAAAGGGAGGATCTGATGCGGGAGATTCTCACGGCAGAAACCGAGCTGGTGGAACTGTACAAGAACTCGCTGCGCTTCCTTACCTCGGACGATCAAACGCGCCGACTGATCAACCGTATCCTGACAGTCAAACTCTTCCACAAGCGGGAATTGATGGACTCCTTACAGACCTTTACGCCGTAGGCGATTTCTGATTCGACAGACAACAGCCCTCGTGCAGAACAACAATGGGCGGGCAAATTCACGAGAAAACCACTTGACACCCTTCGACTCACAGCTACATTAGCTTTCAGCTTGTTCCTTTAATCTGGTCCTGCGAGACCGAAAGGAAGAGAATGCATACCGATAGAATATCCATCGCTGAAATACATCTGTACAATTGCCACGATAACTCTATCGTAAAGGAGTCATTTTGCCCGAAAATGAGTTCACCGTAATCATGGATGCGAAACAGATTTCGCACGCTCTCACCCGCATCGCCCACGAAATTCTCGAATCGGTCGAGGAGTCGGATATATTGGCGATCATAGGCATCCGCTCCAACGGCGATTTTCTTGCCGACCGTCTGGCAGATATGATCGGGAAGATTGACGGCCGCAAGATCGACGTCGGCTACATGGACATCACGCTGTATCGCGACGATCTGCTGACCAATCCCGAACACCCGGAGATCAAAGCTACGGAGATTCTCTTTCCGGTAGACCACAAGGTCATAATTCTTGTTGATGATGTCCTATTTACCGGCAGAACTATCCGCGCTGCGCTGAACCAGATACCCGACTACGGTCGTCCCGAAGCTGTCCGGCTGGCGATCTTGGTGGATCGCGGCGGCAGAGAGCTGCCAATCCGCGCCGATTTTGTCGGCAAGAACATCCCCTCGTCACGCCATGACGACGTGGTGGTCAAACTCAAGGAACGCGGGGGAGACGACTCCGTGCTGTTGCGCCGGGATGAAGGTGCAAAAAAGGCAAAGGAGACAGCCAGGAAAGGGAACAAGAAATGACCGTAAAACGTAAACACTTGCTGGGTTTGGAGGAGCTCGAACCGCATGAAATCCTCAGCTTTCTGGAATCCGCCAAGGTCTTTCGCGAGGTATTGGATCGCCCGATCAAGAAGGTTGCGCCGTTGCGCGGTTTGACTGTCGTCAATCTCTTCTTCGAGCCATCAACCCGCACACGCTTGTCGTTTGAATTAGCGGAGAAACGTCTTTCCGCCGACACGGTCAGTTTTACGACCGCGACGTCATCTGTAAAAAAAGGCGAGACGTTGAAAGACACTGTCCGCAACATCGAAGCAATGAAGATTGATATGATCGTCATCCGCCATCAATCAGCGGGGGTTCCCTACTTCTTGACCCGCTTCTCCGACGCCTGTATTGTCAATGCCGGCGACGGTCAGCATGAGCACCCCACTCAGGGTCTGCTCGATCTCTATACCATCTGGACCAAATACAAGAAGCTTGCCGGGCTCCGCGTCGTGCTGATGGGGGACGCCAAGCATTCGCGCGTGATTCGTTCCAACATCTGGGGCCTGACCAAACTGGGCGCCTCCGTTGCCGTCTGCGGACCACCAACTCTGTTGCCGGTGGAGATGGAGAAGATGGGGGTCGAGGTTTACACCGATATTGATAAGGCGCTGGATGGCGCCGATGTGGTCAACGTCATGCGCATCCAACTGGAACGGCAGACATCAGGACTGCTGCCCTCCTTGCGCGAATACACGACACTCTTCGGCATC
>CAIYYT010000219.1 GCA_903930455.1 uncultured bacterium
CGGTACCGACAGACTCACTCACCACGGCGAAGTACGAACATGTCCTGGGTCATAACGGTTATTGTTCGGCATTATATATTTAGCTTAGTCGTTGCCGTTAGACCGCAGGCGATTCCTGATCGAGTAGGAGGTAGTGCTGTGCATGGTACGCCCTTCGACAAGCTCAGGGCGAACGTCGTGCACACTCTGCCGCTAATCACCCGACCCACAGAGCACTCCGGGGTGACCTTCGGTGCCGCAACCAGCGTTCTACTAACTGGTGTGGTGGTGATTTATCTACAATGGTACTACAAAAATAGGTGGCCGTCGGGTCACACACTCCGCTAAGTATTTGATATTACGGAGGGATTGGTGGAGGGCGGAGCGCAAGACCCGACGGAACGAAAAACTCGAGTTTCAAACACTCTGGGAATGGGAACTCACCTCTTGACCTGGCCGGGCAGGTCGAAACCCTTACGGTGCCGACAAATCGACCATCTTCTCAGACTTCGGGTGGCTCTGATTCAGTCTTTCGCGTGCCTCTGTACATCTCGAATTTCAGCAGTCGGCATTCAATGGGGCCGTTGTACATCTGAATCCGTCGTGAGGTGCGTAGGCCGATGTGTTTTGCGGCGGCTGAGTTTCCGGTAAAGACAAAGGCATCATAGTTGGTGAAGTTCTTCTTGAAGGCATCCCCAATTGCGTGATAGCTGCTTTGGATGTCATCAACGGAGAGTCGGTCACCATAGGGAGGATTGATAATGGCGACACCAGGTGGTGGGGGAGGAACCAAATCAACGATGTCACTCTGTTTGAAGACAATGTCGTTGCCGACACCGGCCTGATTGGCATTCTCGGATGCTTCCCGGATCAGGTGCGGATCGATATCAGAGCCGAGGATTTGGAAGTTCAACTTGGGGATGATCGCCTTGCGAGCATTCTCACAAATTGACTTGAAAAGATCGCTGTCATAATTCGACCAGTTCATAAATCCATATTTCTTCCGGGTCAATCCCGGAGCGATGTTGCGAGCCAACAAGGCTGCCTCGATGACGATAGTTCCCGAACCGCACATGGCGTCCACGAACGAACTGCTCCTATTCCATTCAGATCGCAGCACAATCCCGGCGGCAAGAACTTCGTTGAGTGGAGCTTCGCCAGTCTTCCTGCGGTAGCCCCGCTTAAAGAGCGGGTCGCCTGATGAGTCGATGGCGATAGTGCATTGGTTCTGATAGATAAAGACATTGATGAGGATGTCGGGATATTTTACGTCAACCGACGGCCTTTGTCCGGTCCGGTTGCGAAACTGATCGGCGATGGCATCCTTGGTCTTCTGAGCCACATATAAGGAATTCGTGAAGTTGGATTCAACAATCACAGCATCAATGGCAAAGGTCTGGCGCAAGCCGATATACTCTCCCCAATCAACTCTCACGGCTGCCCGATACAGTTCGTTTTCGTCAGCGGTCTTGAAGTCGCCTATGGGCTTCAGAATTCTGGTGGCGGTACGGCACCACAGATTCGCCTCATACATCAGTTGTTTATCACCGCAGAATTCGACAGATCGGTTCATCGTCTTTACGTCAAGAGCGCCCAGATCAGTCAGTTCTTTGGCGAGAAGGTCTTCTGAACCGTATATGGTCTTGGCGATCATGCGGAAACGCTGTTTGTCTTGATTCGTATTGGTCATCACGATGGAATGAAGCGATTATTATGACGATTTCAAAGGGAGAAATGGAATTCCGGGACAGGCGAAAAAGCCTGTCCCGGAATAATAGTATGCGGATTGCTACGCCGGTCTGTCGGCGCATTCGCGTGATTATCGGCTCAGAGCATTCCTGACTCCGGCAGCATAGGCCGGATCAGCTTTGGAGAAATGTCCCAACTGGCGTTCGATAATTTCACGCGGTACACCCGCCATGGCGCCGGCGATCGCGTGATGGAGCCGATTCCGTTCGTCCAGCGGCAGCAAGCGATAGAGGTTACCCGGCTGTGTGTAATCATCGTTGCCTTCGCGGTGATTGTAGCGGTCGGCATCACCGGAAATAGCCAGAGGCGGTTCCTTAAAACGCGGGTCTTCAACGGGACCGTCAAAGCTGTTGGGTTCGTAATTGACGGCTGCACCGGCGTTGTCATCACACCGCATTGCACCGTCGCGATAGTAGGTTTTGACTGTGCAATGCGGCCGGTTGACCGGTAGACTCTCGTAGTTGACGCCGAGACGATAGCGATGAGCATCGGCATAGGAGACGATGCGGAACTGGAGCATCTTATCAGGGCTATGGCTGATGCCGGGGACAACATTGGCGGGGGAGAAAGCCGCCTGTTCGACTTCGGCGAAATAGTTTTCGGGATTGCGATTCAGTTCCATGACGCCGACTTCGATCAGAGGATAGTCAACGTGCGGCCAGACCTTCGTGAGATCGAAAGGATTGTATTTTGTCTTCTCGGCATCTTTCTCCGGCATGATCTGTACCATTACACGCCAGCGCGGAAATTCGGCGCGCGCGATAGCCTCGAATAAGTCGCGCTGGTGGCTCTCGCGGTCGGAGCCGATCAAGCGAGCGGCTTCTTCATCGGTCATATTCTGAATCCCCTGCATCGTCTTGAAATGGAATTTGACCCAGACGCGTTCGTTTTTGGCGTTGATAAAGCTGTAGGTGTGGCTCCCGAAACCGTGGAGATGGCGATAACTGCGGGGGAGACCCCGGTCGGAAAAAAGAATAGTCACCTGATGCAGGCTCTCCGGGGATAACGACCAGAAGTCCCACATCGCCGTGTTGCTGCGCAGGTTGGATTTGGGATCGCGTTTTTGAGTGTGAATAAAGTCAGGGAACTTATATGGATCGCGAACAAAGAAGACCGGCGTGTTGTTGCCGACCAGATCCCAGTTGCCTTCCTCGGTATAGAATTTGAGAGCGAATCCGCGTACATCGCGTTCGGCGTCGGCGGCGCCACGTTCACCGGCGACGGTGGAGAAGCGGAGGAAGCACTCAGTCTTCTTGCCGGTGGCGGCGAATATCGCGGCCTTGGTGTACTTGGTGATGTCGCCGGTCACCGTGAAAGTGCCGTAGGCGGCAGAGCCTTTGGCATGAACAATGCGCTCAGGAATTCGCTCACGGTTAAAGTGGGCATGTTTTTCGAAGAGTTGCCAGTCTTGCACCAACAGAGGACCACGTGGCCCGGCGGTCATTGCATTCTGGTTGTCGCCGACGGGAATGCCGGCTGAGGTTGTGAGTTGGTCCTTTTTCTTCATCATTTCCTCCTGTGGCATTGGAGCAAGTTCGTGACATCGCTCCTGCCTGTGAATGGCGGGTGTTGTGGATATCGTATCGCTTTGGACATAATCTAATCACCCATCAAAAAGAACAACGGTCAGATTCGGTACCGGCGGCCTTTGCCGGATAATCCAGCACATGGTCAACTGGCAGATCGTCTCAGAGTAGTGAGAAAACGGGAGCGAAATCGATCTCCAAGCAAAGCTCGCTTGATGGGGGGCAGCTTCAGAAATCCCCCTACGAAGCCCCGAAGAAACGTGTGAGAGATCTTTGAAGGATCGTTGAATAGCAAATTTTGAAGTGTGCATTGATCCAGACTTTGTAGAATGACCCGCTCGAAGGTGTCTTCCGGGTAGTATACCCGTTGGTCGCGTCTCACAAGTTTCAAGGAATCACTCTGACATCGCAAAGCGCATACCCCACAACCCAGACAGATAGATTCGTTTACTTTGGGACAATCATGATTCTCACCCTCGTTAATCGCATTCACCGGACAAGCGTCGACACAGGTCCCGCACTTGAGGCACTCATCCGTATCTATTCGCGCGATGTAGTTCGAGGTCACGACCACATTGGGATATCCAAACCGACTGACCCCCAGCAACACATTGCAGCAACAACCACAGCAATGACAGATAAAGGATACGTCATTGCGCACATTGTCCGCGCACAGTACCAGGCCTTTCTCCTTGGAACTCGCCAGATTGTCACGCATCTCCTCTCGTGACACCTCCTTAGCCATACCGTGTCTTATGAGAGTCTCAGCGGCACCGTCGAAGCTTGAGCAGGTTTCCAGCGGGATGTCACACCGTTTCTCTCCCAGGTGCAGTTTTTCATGTCGGCATGAACAGATACCGATCGCCAGCTTCCGTGCGCTCTCAATGATCGAACCTGCCTTTTCGTAATCGAGAATCTCTACGTGGGCGGAATCATCCAGTGCTTCTTCGTGCGGGAGAGTCCGCAATGGCGAGATAGTCTGCCCTTTGCCACAGTTGGCGCGGTAAAAGACGGCGCTGTCCTGCAGATACGCGTGAAACAATCGGGCCCACTCTTTGGTATTTAGCTCGCCTCGGGTTCGCATCATGGTGAATTCGAAGATCCCGACAATTAGCGGTGAAATTACATAATGATATTTCCCCTTTGCCCACACATCCAGCAGAAGACCCTTTTCGCACAGACCCTCGAGGAGATGCTCGAGCCGCGCACGATCGAAGGGAACAGATTCTTCGATCCGTTCAAGAGTCGACAGACCATATGGCATCTTCACGATCAGTTCTGCTTCATCGGGAGTGTAAAGCTCCTTGAGAATGGCGTACAGTTTGTCATTCCACGGAGCACGGGCGGTCAGGCTATCGATCTTCTTACCGAGACTGCGATATAGGTCCTTACCTACCAGATGTCCCATGAAAACACCTCTTGGGCATTGTTAAAGAAATCGGATCGGATCATGCCATAAGTTAGAGCAGGTCTCACGCTGAAGCAATGATTTTCGGTCCGACGGGGGAGCGTATTGGCTGGGGGAGATGGGTGTTATTAGATTCCCACCCATCCCTCAGGTTGGATGGGGATCGGATTGTCAAACCGAAGCGGTTTTGATCTACAGAACTCAACGGGAGAGAATAAGATAATAAAGCCAACTCCCCTGAAACACACATGCACAATCTCGCGTAAGCGTAGTACGATGGCACGATTTACTTATGACGGAGAGTGCATATTATGAGAACGATAGTTGTCCTGATGTCTTTACTTATCAGCGCCAGTATCACGGCGCTGGCGCAGTCGAATGCCCCGGACGAGGTCAACCTGGGGAGGGCAAGTCTTGATACTGTCTGGCAGACAGTATATGAACACCACTATGACTCAACCTTCGGCGGGCTCAATTGGAAGGATATCCATGATCGATACGACAAGTTGGCAGCCACGACGAAAGAGGACAGTTCCTTTATCAAGCTCATGAACCAGATGCTCCGGGAACTGAAGCTGTCCCATTACTCTGTGTTCCGGGTGGAGGATGCGGCCAGTTCTGGTTCCCCTTCGATGTCTGAGGGGAGCATCGGTATTGAACTAGGACTATTTGGGAATGAAGCGGTCATCACCGCCCTGAACCCAGACTTCCCAGCCGCGCAGGCCGGAATGAAGCTGGGTTATCAGATCAAGAGCTTCAACGGTAAGTCTATTAGGCAAATATTGAGCGATGTTACAGCAAAGCATATTCCCCACTTCAATGAACGCCAGATGACCAAAAGCATGTGTCGCGAAGTCACCGGTTACTGCTTCGGGCAACCCGGGGATACGGTAGTAATCACATACGAAGACGAAACCGGAGTCTCTCACGATACCAGACTTAAAATGAAGCAGCGAACGGGGGGAACTAAGGTCTCGGAGGAGCTCCCTACAATATATGTGGATTTCAAAGCAGAGCGGCTGGCCGGCAATCTCGGCTATATCTCCTTCAGTACATTCTTCCCACCGGCTGACTCCTTGTTTCTCGCGGCGCTCAATTCAATGAAAGATATACGCGGACTCATCATCGACATTCGCAGTAGTCCCGGCGGTATGCATGAGATCGGGGAAACAATTGCGTCAAGACTGGTCAGTAAGAAAACCCTGTTCTCCGTTTTCCAGTATCGGGACAGTACGGTGAAAGTCTCGGTGGACCCTGCCCCACCCATTTTCGAAGGACCTGTTGCGATCTTGATCAATGTAATGAACGGATCGGCCAGCGAACGATTCTCCGCCTGCATGCAATCAATCGGGCGCGCGAAGATCATTGGCGAGCAGAGTTCTGGCGCCGTGGGGCCGTCAAATCTCAAAAAGCTGCCCGATGGCGCTTCGTTCCTGTATCTGGTGGCGCAGTCATCGACACCGGATGGAACTGTGTTGGAAGGCCGTGGGGTTATTCCAGATATTACGGTGCCTCTGGATAGAAATGCCCTGCTAAAAGGCAGGGACACACAGATCGAACGGGCGATTGACTACCTCAAAGAGTCACGATAGACTCGAAGCGCCTTTGAGCGTGCCGGCAGGAATCCTCTCCCGCCGGGCGGGCAAGCCCGTCGAGGCCGTCAGGAAGGGATTCCTGACGACGAGGAATAAACTTATGATAACTTGAGCAGTTCTACGTGCTTCCGGACATCTTCGAGACTCCTCCAGTCTGTTGCCTGAAAGATCATCTCTTTAAGAAAGTCACGCGCAATCATGCGCAAATCATTGATCTGGGAGAGCTCAGTGAGCGTTGGCTTGGACCCGTGAGCTATCTTGCTTCTGACCTTGTAGAAGTCTTTCATCTCTCTCTTGAGCAAGAGCCTAGCCTGATATTCCTTCTTCAAGAGAAGTGCAGTTCCTTCTGATACTGCATCTGACACTCTTTCACCGCCGTCCGGATTGAGAAAGGATTCTAATACCATAACCAGATTCACGAATTGATTCTCCTCTTGAGGAGAATTAACAGCTTGATGAAACCACTTTAGAGCAGTTAGTATCACGTTTTCAAAAGAGTTGTTTTGCTTCTTGCCCAGAATCTCGTTCAGGGTCACGAAGCCGCTTTGCCGTGAAGTCTCCAGAAAGTCGGTGTCAAGTGTCAGAAGCTCTTGGTTCGCTGGGTGGTCGTAGAGCCAATGTCCTTCGTTTCGCTGGGGCGCTACAGCCACTGCAACGCGCGTTTCATTACTGGCCATTACATCAAAACCTATCCTCGGGATAGCGCTAGTAGTCTCATTGAAACTTGAGAAGTATGTGAGCGCATGTAGTACTGGCTCAGTCCGGGACCTGGCATCGTAGATCGCCATCCCACTCTCACATTTCACCGTTACCTGCAGGCAAGTTTGTCCGATGAGTCGAGTCGGTTGAGGAGATCCTGCTCTGGAAAACGCTCCGATTGTCATTCGGCGTCTTTTGCGCGCAGATTTCTCCTCTCCGGCATAATCTGGCTTGTCAACAATGTCTTCAATGTCATCAAACGCCTCATCGGTGATTCTTACCAACTCGACATTACCGATTCGCAAAGGTTCAACAGAAGAATTTGCCACTCCAAAAATGGGAAGATAAACATTCCATTCTTTGATCGATTGCTCAGCCCTCACAAGTAGTTCTTTGATGATCTGGTTCCAATCGGTCGTGTCTGAGACAATCGTTTCCCGGTTAGCAAAGAGAAGATTGAACTCATGCATGTAGAATCCAAGCGAGACTCTGTCTTTCAGATTCTCTGTATCTCTAAGGTCGATCAGTAGTCTGACATAAGTTCGAATGCCATCCTCTGATAGCGTACCTATACTTTGGGCATCCCAGAAGAATCCTCTGGCAGTGTCGTCCGCATCCCTGAGGGACACTTTGATGTCTCTGAACACCTTTCCTGCGAGATGTGATGCTGCTTCAATCGCATCGGGTTTCACGGGCGATCCTTTTTCTTGGATTTCAATTCCTACTCCACAAATCCCGGCACAAATTTCCCGTCTTTGTAGATCAGTTGATCGTCGCCGTAGATTTCGCCGCCGTTGCGGAGTTCGCAAACCATATCCCAATGGATGGCGGATTTGTTGACGCCACCGGCCTCGTAGAGTGAGTTGCCGACCGCTATGTGACAGGTGCCGCCGATCTTCTCGTCAAAGAGGGTGTTCTTGGAGAAGGTCTGGATGTGATAATTGGTGCCGATGGCAAACTCGCCGATGTGACGCGCGCCTTCGTCGGCATTGAGCATCTCGCGCAGGAAATCAACGTTCTTGCCGGCGCTGAAGTTGGTAACCACGCCGTTCGTGAACGTGAGCTGCACGTTTTCAACTTCTCGACCGCCATAGACGGCGGGATAGGTGTAGGTGATCACGCCATTGGCGGAATCCTCGATTGGGCAGGTGAAAATTTCGCCGTCGGGGAAATTCTCTTGTCCGTCGCAGTTGATCCACTTGCGACCGGCAACGTTCAGACGCAGATCGGTATCACCACTCTTGATACGGATAGTTTTCAGCTTGGCCAATGCCGCCGCGGTTTTGTCTTGCTGCGCGGAGATCTTGCGCCACGTACTGATCGGGTCATCGGTATCGCAGTAACCGGCGGAATAAACGAAGTTCTCAAATTCCGTCAGTGATTTGCCAGCTTCTTGCGCCATAGCGTTGTTCGGAAAGAGGGTACCGCACCAACGCATCTCACCTTTGGCAGTACGCTGGAAGAAGATCTCACTAACTTCTTTGGCAGCCGCTTGCGCCATCGCTTGACGTTTGGGATCGGTGTTCGTGAGGAACTTGGTGTTGTCGGCGCCCCAGACATAGAGGCGAGCATCAATACGTTCGATCTCAAATTTGCGAACCGGCGAGACGAACTTGAGTTGATCGTCGGAAGCGTTTTTCAGGAACAACTCGGTGAAGTCCTCGGCATAAATGTGGACATAGGGATAGGCGCCAACGGCCAGAGCCTTTGTGTAGACTGCCCTCGCCAGTTGCAGAGCTTGATAGGGGACTTCGATTTTGAAGAAGTCGCCCTTCTTGATGCGGAGCGAGTAGTTGACCATAACGTCAGCAAGTTTGTCAATACGTGGATCCATGATAACCTCGTGTGATATATTTATCGTTTGTAAGTGGATTTTTCGATGTCAAGAAGTCGGCGTTTTACCGGCAAGCCACCTCCGAACCCACCGAGGGTGCCGTCCGATTTGAGCACGCGATGGCAGGGAATCACGATGGGTAGGGGATTGTTGGCGCAGGCAGAACCGGCGGCACGGTGCGCTTGCGGAGAGCCGGCTTTGGCAGCGAGTTGTTGGTAGCTGATTGTCTTGCCATAAGGAACACGCGCGAGTATCTCCAGCGCTTTCTTGCGAAATCCATCGGCCATGATGATCGAGAACGGGAATGTAAACTCGGTGATGTGACCGCGCAAATAGGATTTGATTTCGTTGGCGGCCTTGGCATAGGCGGTGCGGCTTTCTTTCAGGCTGCCTTTGTATTGGCGTGGTATCGGTGTTCCCTGAAAAAGGATGCACTCGACGACAGTGCCGTCGCCAATCAGTGTCAGTTCACCAATCTCGGTTTTGAGTTTGCGGAACAGATACATTTTACGCGCTCCTCCGGTTAGAATGCCAATATAGCATCTCACAATCACTTGTAAATACCGTAGAATAGCTGTAGAAGTTTTGGACATTTGTCCTTTTGTCAAATGCCGGTTTCATATGGCGGTGTATAACAGGTGCTTAGCGCAGCGGTTTGGAATGAAGGTCGATCCCGGCAGCCCCAACTGTGGTTGTGCTGGAAAAGTGCGTGTCTAAATCGTTCGCATGTATTTTGTTATCGGAAGAAGGCCAAAACAATGTGCGAACCCAGAAACAAAATCGGTTGTATAACCGTTGTAATGGTAAGAAGATAGACGCCGATCTGGAAAGTATAGCTTGTTTGGTCGTGGCTTGACATAATCAGTAATTGAGGTTTATTGTATGCGACATCCTATTCGACATCAGCTTGGAGGAAAGATATATGACTGATTTACGTGTGAGACTCTATGTGCTTATGCTGGCGATCGTCGCGATCGGAGTGATCTGGGTTGTGGGTTCCGGTGATGCGGCACAGCTTGCTTTGCAGGACGTGGTTTACAGCAAAGGCATTTATGCGCAGGCGGAGCAGGGACAGACCGGGACTGAGCCGATGGCGGATCAGAAGCATTCCATTGCCTACTACACCAAGCTGATGGCTGATATCGCGTACAAGATTCATACACGATACATGGAAGAGGTCGATCCGGAGAGTCTCGTTGAATCAGGTATCGAAGGCATGCTGGCTAATCTTGACCCGTACAGCGTGATTCTGAAGCCCAAGACTTACAACGCGCTGATGGAGAACACGCACGGCAAGTACGAAGGCGTCGGTATGCAAATCGATCTGCGCGACAATCGCGTGACGATTGTAGCGCCGATGGAAGGGACACCGGCCTGGCGGATGGGATTCCGCGCGGGTGATCAGATCATGAAAATCGATTCCACTTCCACAGACGGTATGAACACCGAGGACGCTTCCAATCTGATGCGCGGTCCAGCGGGTACGAAAGTCAAGCTGACGATCAAACGACCTGGTATTGACGGTCTGATGGATTTCGAGGTTGAACGCGCCGTCATCGAACTGAAATCGGTCAAGTATTATGGTTTGGTCGAGCCCGGTATCGGTTATGTCCGCATCGACAAGTTTGCCGAGACGACGACCGACGAACTGCAGGCTGCCATACTCGATATGAAGAACAACATGGGCATCAAATCGCTCATTTTCGATCTGCGCTCCAACGGTGGTGGGTTACTGGATCAGGCGATCACCGTCGCGAATTTGTTCCTTCCGAAGGACAAACTGGTGGTTTACACGCAGGGCAAGTATCCAACCTCTCAGAAGAAATACAACTCAACGGCCGATCCAATCTTCCCCGACGGTGACATGGTTGTGTTGGTCAACGGTGGCACGGCCTCGGCGTCTGAGATCGTGTCGGGCGCGCTGCAGGATTGGGATCGGGCGGTGGTCTTGGGCAGCACGACTTTCGGCAAAGGACTGGTGCAGCAGATTTTCGGCGGCGATCAAGGGGATTTCGCGCTGAAGCTGACGACCGCAAAGTACTACATTCCTTCGGGACGCTGTATCCAGAAGCCTGAAAAGGCGCACAAGGGGTATGACGAAGGGCTTGATGACGTCGCGATCACCAACAAGCCCTCTGAAGTGGACAGCACGAAGCAGATCTACTATACGAACTCCGGCCGCAAGGTAACCGGTGGTGGTGGCGTGGTGCCTGATGTGACAGTCCCGGAGGAGACTTGGAAGCCGATCGAGTACAACCTGATTCGCAAGAATCTATTCTTCGAATTCGCAGTCGATTACACCGCGAAACATCCGGGGATCAAAAAGGATTTCGAAGTGACCGATCAGATGTTTCAGGATTTTGGTAGCTACATCAAGGAGCGGAACTTCACCTACAAGACGGCTTTGGAGCTTAATCTCGACAAGTTTGTGGATGCGGCCAAGCAGGAAAAGAAGTCGGCATTGTTCGATAAGGACATTGCGGACTTGCATGCCGGTATCGACAAGGAAAAGAGCAAGGACTTCGACGAATCGAGAGACTACATTCGCCAGTCGATCAAGCGCGAGTTTTTGCGGGTGTTGTACGGCGAGAGCGCAATCTATGAGCGTTTGACGCTGAAGGAGGACAAAGACGTTCTCAAGGCCGTGGAACTGCTCAAGGACAAGGCCAAATACGGTACGCTCCTGAAGCCATCGAAGAAAGACAAGGAAAGCAAGGGCTAGTTCTCCTTTATCATGTTGAATAGCGCAAGGGCGGTCGAAAGACCGCCCTTTTTGTTTGGGTGTCACACGGGTTCGCAATTTTGCTTGAATCAATGAGCGGATTTGTCGATCTTATAGAGTGTGAGAAAGGAACCGAATCATGTTGTTTGTCAGCGATAGCGCCAGAGACTCGCTCAAGTCCGTGCTGGAAGCGGAGAAGGCAAAAGACCGTCAGTTAGTGCTTTACCTTCAAGGCGTTGGCTGAAGCGGTCCCCAGATGGGGATGGCTCTGGAAGAGTCAACGGAAGGTTTGGTAAAACTCGAATCCAACGGCGTCAGCGCTCACATCGATCGTGATCTGCTTCGTAGCATCGAACAACGCGGGAACATCTATGTCGATTACGGCGCCGATCGTTTCGGCATGACCGGTTTCTCGATTGCGGTCAAGAAGAATCCCTCCGACAAATCAGACTGCGGTTGTTAGGTTCTGTTCAACGGCAACAGGCTTCGCGGCTCAGCTACTCGGCTTGTCTTCCAAGTCACGAATCAGTATGGCACCCTCGACGATTGGCGGAATGCCGCGCACGAGGCAGACGACCGCCGAGATGATTGCGGTGACATAGCCGATCTTATAGCCGATGCCGAGAAAATTGTCTGACACGAAGGGGAGTTGATCCTGGAGCTTATCCAGTCCCGATATCATAAGCAGCCAACCGAAAGTGAATGCCTTCAGCAGCGCATAGCCAGTGCGCATGATGGGTGAGCCAGTGAGAAATCTGCCGACGACGCTCTGCATCATTGTCGTCTGGCCAAACGCCGTATAGCCATATTTCAGGAGATAGCCCCGGATCGAGTCGGTGAGTACTGCGCGTGAAATCACCGCGATCGGAATCCAGAGCGGCACCAGTTTCAAGTCGGCGAGAACGATCCAGAGTACGGTTTCGGCAATGCGGTCACCGGCGATATCGAGCACGCTGCCGAGCGCCGAGGATTCGTTCAGCCGTCTCGCCAGATAACCGTCCAGCCAATCGCCGACGATCACGAGCACTGCGAGGAACGCCGCAAGCAACCGCGACCACAGATTCTGATCGTAAACCAAGACAACGAGATAGAAAACGAGACCGATGCGAGCAATAGTCACACGATTTGGCCAGGAACTCAACTTCGGCACAAACAACCTCACCTTGAAAAACTACAGCTACTCAGGTCTTGACATCAAGGAAGATAGTGATTGATCGGCATTAAAGCCACAAGTCTGTGATGGCAAACGCTTCGCCATGGTGTTCGCTACAGGATTTGTTCTCTCTTGTGACCACATTTGACAATTCTGACCCTTTGCGTATATTACATTTCAAGTTCGTCAGCGGCGAGGACGCTTCCGGCATTGAGCCGTCTTCGTGTGATTTCCTGACCGCCGTTAACGACAATTTCGGAAGCGGTTATTGTGACACTCTTGAAAAGTTCATCGATGGATAAGACTGACAAAACACACTCGCAGAAGACGGCAGCCCCCGGCATAGGGCCACACTGCTCCTCTGACAGATTGTTGACGGCAATTAAAATCGGTTTTGTCGCCCTGGGGCTTTACGCAGTTGTCAGTCGGCTGTGGGCGGCTGAGGATGCCTATATCACCTTCAGGTATATTGATAACCTCCTTCATGGCTACGGGCTGGTTTACAACATCGGTGATCGCGTTGAG
>CAIYYT010000220.1 GCA_903930455.1 uncultured bacterium
CGTTCTTCATTCACTTTGATTCGGCGACGCCATCCTTCCTTCATTAATTTCACCTATGCTCAACAGTTTCTTGACGATGTCACGCTACTTATATCGTCGATTGCTCAAGCTATCTTGCTCGCTCCCGTCGCCATTCCTCTTGCTGCTTTTGGAGCTATTGTAAGAGGCGCGAGGCTTTGCTTTGGCCCTTCACTCTACAAGCGAGAGTTAGAGGTTTGTAAGGCCAATTCGAATGTGTATCCAGATATCGGCAGGATTGCACGAGCGTGGCAGCTAAAGGCCTGTAAGAGAGGGATGGCTACGCAATCTAATCCCTTCAGCGAGCCGTCAACATGTGAAGCTGCTGTTTTCAATGATGCAAGGACCATTTGCAAACTGATCGGTCAATGCATGGAAGCTCCTGATGAGACATGCTGGATCTTTCATAAGGTGAGGATCTGCCTGGATGTCGCTCTCCATGCAATCCAGGGGATCATGCTTGAAGGCGAAGAGGATCTCCAAACCGTCTCAGGCCAGAATTTAGGGCATCATTTAAAGATCGCACATCTTGCGACAAATCCCGATAACATACGGGCAGCCATCAATTCAGAGGTCTTCTCCCGAGTTGAAGGAAGCGGGACAGCACTGGTTTCCGCTCTTGCGCAGAAATGTTTGCGCCGACATGCAGCCGGCATCTACTTAGAATCTGTTGAATCTGCTGTTCCATTTTACGAAAAGCTTGGATTTGTCCAACTTGATCGTCACGAAATCCGTATGCTGGAAGGCGGAGCAATACCGATGCAGTTGACGGCAGAGAAGATTGAAAGACTCTTTCATAACGGGACGTTACGACGTCCCTCGAAAGGCACGTTGGTGATCCCCCCTGAAATACCTCCACGAGAGCACAACCATACTTTCAGGAATTACTATGATACGACGGAACTCTCAGGAGGGGGACTTGCAGCGACTCTTTCAAAGTCGACAAGACCATTGTTCCCTTGTTGCTGTTAAACCTTAACAACTCATCTGGACAAAACAAAACCATTGCCTCGATATATATACGATACATATAGTAGTCTTGCGATATTAAAAGTCTCTTAATTTGGAGAAATAAAACAAATGAAACAGCTCGCCATTGCATTAGCCTGTATCTGTTCTTTTCCTTCCTGCTCAGTTTTCATGGCCGCCAACAAAGATGGCGCCGACGTCTCTCAGGTCCAAGCAGCCTCCTCTCGAACCCAATTTCTGAATCTTGGCGCCAAAGTCATCAGCAGCGAACGTCTTCCGTCTGGCGAGCTTGTTGAAACCTATCAGATCCCGAAAGAACGAGGGTCTGCAGCAAGAGCCGTCATGCACGGACTGCTCGATTTAAGCACCTTTTTCATCTGGGAAATTGTGGGTACGCCCATTGAAGGATCTCTTGATAAACAAGAGTTCATCACCGTCAAAGTCACCTACACCCCCGATGATATCGCAAAAAAAGCTGAGCTGCTGTAAATCAAATCAATGTACAGGGCAAGAAGTCCTCTTGCTCTGTGCCTCTTCCACAACACATCCCATCACTCTTGAAAAGAAGGCATTGCTCTTGTACACCCAAGACTGAGCATACTGACTTTCTTTGGAGTAAAAACAATGCGTGCGTTTCTCTCATGCCACATTCCCGAAGAGATCATCGCCTATATCAAGACGAGGGTCCCTCTCCTTCCAACGAAAAGCAGATTTATTATTCCCAAACAACATGACCTGACAATGAAATTCTTGGGCAACGTTCCAGATGCCATTGTTCCTCAACTGCTTGAAAGACTGTCGTTGATTCACCTCACTCCATTCAAAGCTCAGCTGACAGCCGCTTCTAAAAATCAGGACTAATGTGGACATTTAGTCCTCACAGACCAATGTCAAGCCTTCGTCCTAGATACGACAGCCTAGCAGCTCTGCTGTCGGTTCGCGTGTTGGATTCGCACCAACAACATCCAAGACCCTTCGGGTATCACAAAGAACGGGATTGCTCCGGTTCCCAGGATCGATTTTTGCTCGGAAGTGCGCTGCAAGCGCCGCTGGTAACTTCTTCTTGATTTGCCGCCAAAGGGACCA
>CAIYYT010000221.1 GCA_903930455.1 uncultured bacterium
ATCGACTTGGCTGTGCCACGGCTTTTGCAAAAGAGGTTGGCAAGGTGGTGCTTCTGAAGGGGGCTCCTACATTGATAGCCTCGCCCGATGGCAGGGTTTTTGTCAATCCTACCGGTAATGCGGGGATGGCGACAGGTGGCTCCGGCGACGTTCTGACCGGCGTGATCGGCGCGCTTCTGGCCCTGGGAATTGCGGGCCTGGATGCGGCAGTCTGTGGCGCCTATATGCACGGGCTGGCCGGCGATCTGGCGCAGAAATCGATCGGTACGTTTGGTTTGGTAGCGGGAGATATTGTGGACGCGCTGCCGAAAGCCTTTCGGATAATCAAGGACTAATTGCGGGAACTCTCCGGGGCATCAGAGTACAATAGGCAGAGAGAATGATATGCTTAACTGGATTGTTGATATATTGCTGAACCTGATTGGCGGGAGAAGTCCGCAGCCGGCGCCGATACCAATAGCGGTTGGCGGCGACGATCGGGTCAGCCCTAAGTACGTTGCTCCGAAGAAATAGAGTTCGAGAAACTGGTTGCAATTGGCAAGAGGGAGAAGCAGACGCTTCTCCTTTTTGCTTTGTTGTTGGCGATTTCCCCGGTATGTCAGATAGTGGGGATTGCTAGAAAACTGCTATCGTCATGACTGTCGCGACTGAAGTCGCTCCTACAGCTGTTTTTCACGAGCTGCTAACGTGGCTTGTAGGAGCGACTTCAGTCGCGACTTGCTTTCACTGACACATCTGCGACACCCAGCGCAGCAGCGTTAGCAAGGTTTTTTCGACACTCGCATTGAAGAGAGCCTGTGCTCCGCCGGTCAGCGAGCTAACATCTTGATTGAAGCGGTAGAGTCTTGGCGCAACATCTGCTGGAAATCATCAAGATGCATACGATCACGCGAGTCGAGATTATCGAGTGACTTGCCAAAACAAGGTGGCAGAATCGGCTCAGTTGGTCGAGTGAAGATCATGCCTTTGCGGACGATGCGAAAGAGCTGCCCTGAAATATATGGTTCAGCAATACCGGACGCAGCAATTTGGTGCGCAATGCCGGCATCAGGGACGCCGAAATAGACCGGACGTTGGGAGTGGGTGGCTAGTTTTAGCAAAATCGCCCGGTAGGTAGCTTCGATGGCATTGGGATCGTATTCCTCTTTGCGTTCGAACTTGCGGACATGGGGCAGGAAGGCATCACTCTCTGACTTGACGTAATCATATAGCTCCCTGTCGGCATGACGAATCCAGTCGGGATACCATGAACGGCGCACCAGTTCCGGGTCGACGATCGTCACATCGGGGCGTTCTTTCAGGTAGAAATGCGAATAGAACCAGGGGCTATTGAAATCCCAGTCGGCGCAGAGAATTAGCGCATTCTTCTCGGCAGATTTGTAATAGTTGCGGACGCCATCCAGCGCGGATGTATTCTGCGATTCATTGTAAGTTCCCCAGTTGACAGCTACACTCCAGACCACAAATAGGGCGATGCACGCCGGCGCCAGACATTGGAATGCTGACTTCAAGTCAGCAAGTTGCAGTACGCCGATAACACCGAAAAGGAACAGCACGATTACCGACGGCAAGAGGTAGTTGTCGATATCGGGGATGGAGAAGTTGAGCGAGTAGATCAGATTGCAGAGCAGAAGAAGCAGCAAATAGGTCGAGAGCGTGCGTCGCGTTTTAATGCCATAGTAGAATCCCGCGATAATCAGGAGCCAGAAGGGAAATGGGAACTGGGCATAGAGAATTTGTGCGAACTTGAGAAGCTGCCGGCCAAGCTCAGCGAAGCTGCGGCTAAACATCCAGACTTGATACTGCCAGCCTGATACATGTCGGACGAAATTCTCCCAGGTCGAGGGTTGTCCCCAGTTAAAAGTCGGATCAAGAGATGAGCGAATTGGCAGATAGAGATAGACTGACGCGGCGAGCAATCCAGCGGCTGTTGCGGCCACGATCATTTTCGGTGTGCGAAAGACGGCACAACGGTTGACAATCAGATAAGTAATCACGGTCGGGATAATCAGAATCGTTGACAGGTGGTTACCAAATGACAATCCCATCAGATAGCCGCCGAGAATCAGGTTGCGATCTGAGTATGGTTGCAGGATGATATCCAGTAGCAAAGTCAGAAAGACCAGATGCAGACTGTAAACTTCGTTGGTGACACCTTGCGCCCAAAGCAAAGGGGAGACTGCGAGCAGAAGGCCGAGAAGTAGTAGCATCAGCATGGGCATGGCGCGCCGTGCCCTTACGCTATTGTCTTTGGGGTTGGTGTTACCGCAACGCAGGCGGAAAAATATTAGAAACATGATGACCACTGCTGCGGTGGTGCAGAGCATTCCGAGTAGTATCTGCGTCGCAATCAACTCGAACGGCAACAGAGCAAACAGCCGCCCGATCAAGGTATAGAGCGGGTATCCGGTCGGATGCGCAATGCCGAGCGTCCAATTAACGACGGCGAGTTCGCCGGAGTCGATGTAGGCGACAGACGGATAGGAAGTTTGCCAATAGAGAAACAGGGCGGGGAGAGCGACTCCCAGCCCTGAGAAGAACAAGAGCGAATTGACTTTTCTAGAACGGGAGATCGTCATCTTCCTCGGTCAATGGTGGAGCAGCATCAGCTTCCGGTGGCGGTGGAGCATCATGCTCGCCGGTCGATTCAGCACCACGTTTACCCAAAAATTGCAGCCGTTGTCCGACGATTTCGGTGATGTACTTCTTCACGCCGTTGTCCTCCCAAGAGCGGGTTTGAATGCGGCCTTCGATGTAAACCGGTGAACCCTTGGTGAGATACTGTTTGGCCAGTTCGGCTTGTTTGCCCCAAAAAACGATGTTGTGCCAGTTGGTCGATTCCTTCATCTCATTGGTCTGTTTATCACGCCATTTTTCGGTGGTGGCGATCGAAAAAGTGCAGACTGCCGCACCGGATGGGGTATAGCGCAACTCCGGATCACGACCAAGATTTCCTATGAGAATGGCTTTGTTAACTGATGCCATAACAACCGTTACTCCTTTTCTGCGGTTTGTTCAGCGAATATAGGAAGTGGGGAAGCGGGTGTCAATCGCATTTGTGGGGAGAGTGCAGAACCGGGGAATGCTGTCAAATCACGGGAATTGGGTTGACAAACTGGGTCGATTGCGTTATTATAGTCTTTGAAAATATAAACAATCGTCTCACCTGTGTACCTTTGGGAGGCCGACATGCTCTGCAAGAAAGCCCTGATTCTGACAGTCCTTTCGTTGCTTGTGGTTTCTACCCTGACGGCAACGACAACTCCGAATTCATCTGCAACAATTCAGCAGATAAACCAGATGCCATTGTCCTTCACCAAGAATATGGGACAATGGGATGACCGTGTCCTGTTCCGCGCCAACGCTGGTGGCGCCACGATGTGGTTCACCAAAGAAGGCGTCACCTATCAGTTCATGCGACGAATTGAAACGCGTAGCGGCGTGGTCTCCGCGCCGGGTGTAGGTGCGAATTTATTCGCACATTCGCCGGCAGGGCGAAACATTCTCCCGCCTTCGGCGGGACGGTCGAATGAATTCGACCCTACAGAGTCGGAACCCGATTCCATTGAACAACTCATCCTTACCGCCAAATTTCTCGGTGCGAATGCAAATCCGGAGGTTATTGGCGAAAGGGAGATGGAATACAAATGCAACTACTTCATTGGCAATGAGCCGATGAAGTGGCACACCGATGTGCCCAACTACGAGTCGATCACACTCAAAGACATTTATCCCGGCATCAACTTGAAATACTCCGGCGACGGCAATGGCCAGGCGGCGTATGAGTTTATCGTGGCACCGGGTGCTGATATCGCCCAGATCAAGGTTGCTTATGAAGGAGCAGAAGAGACTTCGATTGGTGCTGACGGCAGAGTTGTTTTGGCAACCAAATGGGGTGACATGGTCGCGGCGATAAAGTCGCCTGCCAATGGGGTTATGTCTGGTACGAGTAGCTTATCTCAATTATCAGAAAGGACGATTGGATTTGAAGCTGAAGGTGAAAGTCGACAGGCGCTGGGTACGCTCGGCCTCCAATTGTCTTATAGCACCTACCTCGGCGGGGGAGACTGGGATATTGGCAACGGCATCGCTGTCGATGACGGCGGCAATGCATATGTAACGGGCAGTACCAGGTCTTCTAATTTCCCGACTCTGAATCCGTATCAGACGTATGTGGGTGGGGGCACGTATGGTTATGATGTCTTTGTGACCAAGCTGTCCAGTTCCGGCAACAGCCTCGTCTACAGTACTTACCTCGGTGGGGCAAGTGACGATGTTGCAGATGGCATCGTGGTTGATGGCAGCGGCAATGCTTATGTGACGGGCGCCACTTGGTCTTCCAACTTCCCGACTTTGAATCCCTATCAGGCTGCATATCAAGGCGGCTCTGATGTTTTTGTTGCCAAGCTCTCCAGTTCCGGCAACAGCCTGATTTACAGCACCTACGTCGGGGGGACAAGTAACGATGTTGCAGATGGCATCGCGGTCGATAGTAGCGGCAATGCCTATGTGACGGGCTGGACTGATTCTTACAACTTCCCGACTTTGAATCCCTATCAGCCGACAAATCATCACGGCGAATTTTATAGCGTGGATGCTCTTGTTGCCAAGCTGTCCAGTTCCGGCGACAGCCTGATTTACAGCACCTACCTTGGCGGGGGAGACGAGGATGTGGGATACGGCATCGCAGTGGATGGGAGCGGCAATGCTTATGTGACGGGCGAAACTCATTCCTCCGACTTCCCCACTTCGAATCCCTATCAGACGTTTCAGGGCAACTCCGACGCTTTTGTGACCAAGCTCTCCAGTTCCGGCAACAGCCTGATCTACAGCACGTACCTCGGCGGGGGAAGCGGCGATTATGCAAGCGGCATCGCGATTGATGGCAGCGGCAATGCTTATGTGACGGGTGGGACTTTGTCTTCCAACTTTCCAACTTTGAATCCCTATCAGAATCAGTTGAATAATCCATGGAGTGATGTCTTCATAACCAAACTGAGCAGTACCGGTCATACCTTGATTTACAGCACCTACCTCGGCGGGACATACAGCGATGGTGGATGCAGCATCGCGGTTGATGGCGATGGCAATGCTTACGTGACGGGCAGCACTCCATCCCCCGACTTCCCGACTTTTAACCCCTACCAGGGGACGTTTCAAGGTGGCAACTATGATGCTTTTGTTACCAAGCTTTCCAGTTCTGGCAACAGCTTGCTCTACGGCACCTACCTCGGTGGGACAAGTGAAGATTATGCACATGGCATCGCGGTCGATGGCAGCGGCAAAGCTTATGTGACAGGATATACTGGTTCTTCCAACTTCCCGACTCTGAATCCCTATCAGGCGACGTCTGGAGGTAGTCAGTGGGATGCTTTTATAACCAAACTGGGGGGATGCGAGGGTGATGCGGACTGCGACGGTGTTGCCGATGGAGGAGATAATTGCCCTAATGTGGTAAACCCGGGTCAACAAGATTTTGACGACGATGGCGTCGGCGATGCATGTGATAATTGTCCTACGGTCAACAACCCGAGTCAAACAGATGACGATGCCGACGGAGTTGGTGACGTCTGTGACAACTGCTCAACCGTTCCCAATCCGAGCCAGGCAGACAGTGATGGCGACGGAGTCGGAGACAGTTGCGATGTCTGCACTGACAGTGATGGTTATGGGAATCCGGGCTTTCCAAAGAATACTTGTGCTCTCGATAACTGTCCTATGGTTCCGAACCCAAGCCAGCTTGATACCGATCATGATGGTCTTGGTGATGTTTGCGATAACTGTCCAACGGTTGCCAACCTCGATCAGATCGACACGGACCATGACGGCATTGGAGACGTTTGCGATTTCTGCACCGATACGGATGGTGATGGTTACGGAAATCCCGGCTTTCCGGCGAACACCTGTCCGGTCGACAACTGCCCAACGATTGCCAACCCAAGGCAAGAAAATTCAGACGGCGATGGTATCGGCGATGCCTGTGAGTTCACCTGCGGTGACGCCAACTGCGATGCCACCGTTGACATCTCTGACGTTGTGTTTCTCATTGCCTACATCTTCTCAGGTGGTTCGGCGCCATCACCGTTGCTCGCTGGTGACGCCAACTGCGATAGCACGGTGGATATCTCGGATGTGGTGTATCTAATTGCGTACATCTTCTCCGGTGGACAGGCGCCGTGCGCGGTGTGCCCTTGAGAGAGGTCTAATTGAGCCAAGCTCTTTTTCAACCGGAAGCCGCCGATGGCTTCCGGTTTCTTTATGTCGGAGGAGGCTCACTTTTCGGCGATTCTGCCGTGGCAATCTCTGAGGTTACGCAGACACCCCTCCGGTTCGGCTGAGGACAATCATCTCCATAAAACCACTTGACAAATCCTCCGAAAATGGCTAGAATGGGGGCATCTTACATAAATAAACGAGGGCAACAACTCCGTCGCGAGATGGATGATTGCTTTTGACCTACTTCGATCCGGGAGAAAAAGATCATGAGGAGAATCAATCCGCGCAGTCTGGCGAGTGCGAAAAGCATCGTTTACTTGCTATTCGTTGCCATCGCCACGCTCTCAACCGCATTGATGGCCGTGACCAGCGAAGTTACACCATGCTATGTCACAGCCCACGGCTCCCCTCACCAAAATCCTCTCCCAACATCCGGTTGACTTCCATCCAGGACTTGCTTACGTTCTCCTTCGAATAATCTAACTCGCTCAGCGACACGGGCGTCTCCTCTCTTTAGTCTTTGTTTGCATACCGAGGATACACTCGTTGTCGCTTCTACACACGATTTAGGATATTACCGGTCGACGCCCGATCCACAGGGAAAGCCGTGAGACCGGCACGTTTGATGCTCAACAACACCAGCCGATCGATATTGCGCGACAGGATTCTGTTTTCGCGTCCGGGAAAAGTCAGCTTGTCAAATCGCTCCAGATCGCGTTTCGTGAAGACACACAGCAGTGAATCTCTGGAGTCAATAAAGTCGCGTAACTCCTGATCTTCAGAAAGCACCGTCACCGGGTGTTTGCTCCAGAAAGGATTCTTGCTTCCCGCCATAACAATGACCGGATTGCCGGAATAGAAATGGACGCCGCGAACATACAAACTGTTGCAGAGTATGGGCTGATTTGCGTAGTGATTCTCCACAACCAGAGTCTGCAAATTGCTTTCCGTGAGCGCAGTCTCCAGCTTTGGGAATACTGTCAGCGGGGCGATAACCGCGAAGCCGATCATGCCGATCACACTGGCAGTCAGCGCTGCGCGAAAGCGCTGACGAACCACGAACATGGCAGCAACAAACAGTCCGATCGCGATAACCCCAAAACTCAATAGCCCCGGTACCACCAAATCGGGATAGTCCTTGTTCAAGAACAATGGCGCCACACTGAGTCCGATACCGGCGATAGCGAGCAGCGCTGCCACAGCGAAAACGCGATACTTCAGGATTTGCCCACTTGTCAACGACAGGCCGATCAGCATGGCCAACGCCGGAAACACTGGCGAGATGTAGGTCGACAGTTTCGACTGCGCTACCGAAAAGATCACGAACATCACTACTAACCAGACAATGGCAAAAAGATATTCGGTCTTTAGTCTTCGAAAACCAGCCCCCACGAACGGGAGATAACAGGTCCAGGGAATCAGACCGACCGTGATTACGGCGGGATAGAAATAGAGCGTGTTGAAGCCATGGTGCTCCGCATGAATCAGGCGATTCCAGTGACAGTTGACAAAGAACTCCCATAGGAAAGCATTCCCATACTTGAAGCCGGCGTAAAGAAACCATGGCAAAACGAGAACCAGCCAGAGTAGCCACCACCTTCCCAGCAGGAATTGCCCCAGTTGCCGGCGACTACGATTGACAATGAGAAATACGGCAGCGGTCGCAAGCGGCAGTAGCAGCCCTAGTGGGCCTTTGGTCAGAGTCGCCAGCGCGCTAAACAGGGCAAATAAGAGCAGATAGCCGCGTCTCTCGAACTTATGCCAGAGAAAGAAGCTGTATAGCGAGAAGGCAACGAAAGTTGAGAACACCATGTCGGTAAGAACGACATGCGCCAAGCCGATCCACCAGACAGCGGACGCGAGTATCACTGCCGTGATGAAGGCGGCTTGTTCATCAATCAGCTTTCTCATGAAGAGAAAAGTGCCAACCACGCTCAGCAATCCAAACAGTGCCGACACTAAACGAGCGCTTATAGCGCTGACTCCGAGCAATTTGAATGAGATTACCAGGAACCAGAGATAGAGCGGCGGTTTTTCAAATTGCGGGTGTTCAAATATCACGGGCGTAAGGACGCTACCGCTATTGGCCATTTCTTTGGCGGACTCGGCATAAAAGACATCATCCGGATCGGTCAACGACGGCACAGCGATACCAAAGAAGTAGAGAATGGCGCAGAGGGCGATCAGGGCGAGTAAGAAACGGCGACTTTTGTCGGGCACGACCAGAAACTATCACAATGGCTTTTGGCGGTCAAGAGATAAAGCGCATCCCGTACATCTTGACCGTTTGTTGTCTCCACGGTATATTGGCTCCGCAGCTAAGTGGAGTGAAGTACTCCATTGTTGCGGCCATTGGCTGCTGTCGAATATCGTGAACTAGACTTGAGAGATTTCACATCATGCCTCGTGCGTCATTACATACACTCGGCTGCCGGCTGAATCAGGCGGAAACGGCGATTATTGCCAAAACGCTGTCGGTGCGCGGGTATGAGATTGTCGAGTTCGGCGAACCGGCCGACCTGACCGTCATCAACACCTGCACCGTCACCGAGCAAGCCGATGCCAAATGCCGCCAGGCAGTCCGACAAGCGCTCCGATTAAATCCGCAGACCTATGTCGCCGTCGTTGGCTGCTACTCACAGATTGGGCTGGAAGCGATCAGGCAGATCAAGGGGGTTGACTTGATCATCGGCAACGAACACAAGCTGAAGGTGGTTGATCATCTTAACGGCCTCAACAAACAGACCAACCCGGTTGTGATCCATTCATTTGAATTGCCGCAAGAAGAATTCACCATCGAGTCTCCTGGGCTGTATACTTTCAACACCAGAGCCAATCTCAAGATTCAGGACGGCTGCAACTACTACTGTTCCTTCTGCATCATCCCTACCGTGCGTGGACGTGCCCGCAGCCGCAAATTTGCAGATATTGTTCGCGAAGCGCGCGAGCTGGTGGAATTCGGCCATCGCGAACTGGTAATTACGGGCGTAAATCTGGGTACTTACAAGAACGACGGTAAACGGCTGTTGCAGGTAATCAGCGCATTAGAAAAAATTGACGGGCTGGCGCGGATACGGATCAGCTCGATCGAACCGACGACCATCGGCGCAGAGTTGGTTCGCTACATGGCGTCATCCGGGAAACTGGTGCCATATCTGCACTTGCCCCTGCAAAGCGGCGATGATCGAATCCTCAAGGCAATGAAGCGCAAACACACGATCGCGGCGTTTAGCAAGTTCATTGAGTGGGCGGCCAAAACGATTCCCGATGTGGGGATCGGAGCCGATGTCATGGTCGGCTTTCCCGGTGAAGGGGAAGATGAATTCCTACACACTAAGGAAGCGCTTACCGAACTGCCGATCTACTACTTCCACGTCTTCAGCTACTCTGACCGTCCGGGGACAAGGTCGCACGACCTAAAGCCCAAGGTCGATCCGCAGACAAAAAAGGCGCGGGCACGCAAACTGATTGATCTCTCGGCTCGCAAAAAGCGTGCCTTTTATGAGAGCCATGTTGGAGATACCGTGAACGTACTCTTCGAGGATGAAGAGCACGGCTACTGGACTGGGCATACGAGCAACTACATGAAAGTGCAAGTCACCGGCAGCCAGACACTGCATAATCAGATTCTTCCGGTGCGTCTAACCGAAACGCGCGGAGATATCCTGTTCGGTGTGCTTCTGTAGTCTCTTACGTTACTCAACTTTCTTCCTAAGAAGACAGCAGAAGTCTATCATCGTTTCCCGCTTGCGTTCGTTGGATAATGCCGTTATTTGACAGGCAAGGTGGAGGCAATCGCGGGAGCATGGTATACATCATGCTCTCCTCGACAACGAACGATGGAGGATGACGATGACCAGACCCGATCATGCCCTCGCCAACATCTTGATGAGTCTTTTCTGTATCACAGCCTTGCTCACCGCGGAAGTAGCAGATGGCCAAACCAAACAGAACCAGACGAACCCGTCAGCGGCAACGGCGCCAACAGGCGTCAGTCGCTTGTTCGTTGATAGGATTCCGGCGCCATCATTGGCAGGAAACCTGTTCGGTGATACGACACAGCAGCCTATAGCGATTTATCTCCCGCCGTCCTACGGCACGAGTAAGACCAGATATCCCGTGATATATTTCCTGCCCGGTTTTGGTGATGGTATCACACCCTATCTGGACGGCACCTATCAGGGGTTCAAGATTCAGGCTGCGATGGACAGCTTGATTCGAGTCGGCGCGATCAAAGAAATGATCGTAGTGATCGCTAATGGACGCAATCGGCTCGGTGGCAGTTTCTATGCCAACTCACCGGCGACCGGAAACTGGGAAAATTCCATTGTCAAGGAACTCGTTACTGTCATTGATAGCCGCTACCGTACGATTCTCTTCGCCGGATCAAGGGGAATTGCCGGCCATTCTATGGGAGGATCGGGTGCGCTGAGTCTGGGGATGCGTCATCCTGATATCTTCGGATCCGTCTACGCAATGAGTCCCGGACTATTCGATGAAAACGGGCTTTCAGAGTCGCCAATGTTCACTAACGGGAAAAGCATCCGCGATTATCTGAATCTCGAAAACGAAATGAAGAATCTGAACCGACTTGACGCAACGACTAAGCTGGGCGGCATCTTTGATAGTCTATTGAGTAACGAGCGTTGGGATCTGGTATTTACGCTGGCTTACGGCGCGGCGTTCTCGGCGCGTCCCAGCGCCAATGCCCCTCATATCGACTATCCCTATTCACTTAGAAATGACTCACTCATTCTGGACTCTGTGACTTGGAAGCGCTGGGAAAAGGGGTTCGGCGATCTTTCGGAGAAGATCGCGCAGTATCAAAGCACACCTGAGCAACTCAGGACTATGGCAATCGAATATGGCGTCGACGACGAAAATTCATGGATTCCACGAGGCTGCCAATACTTCTCGCATTTGCTGACCGAACAGGGCATTCCGCACCAACTTATCCCCTTCCAAGGCCGACATCAGGATAGCCTGGGTGCGCGTATGTCACAATTCATGTTGCCATTCTTCTCGGAACACTTGCTTGTCCAGAAGCCGAAGAGTGCACAGTCGCATAGCAGCGGCACAAACGCCAAGCCAAGATCGACTCACACCAAACGTAAGAAGTAGCGCAAAAGAACACCCGCTCCGATACACCACCCACTCTGAAATGCCGGGCGCCGATAAGTTAGCGGCGAGCCATTCTTCTGCTACTGCAAGGGCGCGAGTCTCCAGCCTTTCATTTACACGCGCCACACGGCGCCGGACCGCCGCTGAAGATATAGCTAATCAGATACACCGCATCCGAGATGTCGATGTTGGAACTGCAATCGGAATCACCACTGGCGACGGGATTTGGTGCGGCGCCGCCCGCGAAAATGTAGTTGATGAGAAAAACAACATCAGAGATATCGATCTCATGGCTGCCATCAGCATCACCGCAGGTGTATGTTGGGATATAGTCGTCAACTGTCAACGAGAAACTCTCGAAAATGGTATCCGGGGGCAATTTCGAATCGGTCAGACGAATCGTAAAATAGAAAGTCGACGGCCAAGTCGGTGTACCAGAGATCAAGCCCACTGTATCGCCTTGGAAACTCAGTCCATACGGCAGATCGCCGCTCCAGTACGTCCAATAATAGGGTGCTTTGCCGCCAACTGCCCCAAGTCGCTGATTGTAGGGGTGATTCAGAACTGCATCCCGCAACGGGTAAGTGCAGACATGCATGGTAAGGGGCTCTTTCGTGACCGTGCGCAGAATCCACTTCTGCTGATCGACGATGACATTCGTGACTGAATCGGCGAAGTGAAGCGTATAGATTTTGTCGCGCCCTTCATTCCACAACACCGTATCAACATTGCCCCCCGTGGTGACGAACCGATGACGAATAGGCATCTTGAAGTAGGTCCCGTTGCCTTGTGACTGCCGGACAAAGTAGATAAAGCTGTAACCGCCATGAATTGAATCGGGCTCACAAATCCACGAAATCACGTAATCGGGATGACCATTGCCATAGATCCACTGATGTACGAACCAGGTCATGTCGCTGCCGACACTCCGGCTCAGCACATTGCTAAAGTCTTCCGTTGTAGCCGAACCGTAACGGAATTCCGAAGATGACCAGTCTTTCATCGCCTTGAAAAATGCGGAGTCTCCGAGTACACCGCGCAGCATGTGCATTACCCAGGCGCCCTTGTTGTAAGTGAGGTTACCATCAAAAATTACTTCATGCGCCGGGTCTTCGACATAAATCGTGCCGCCTCCGAGGTATTCCTGCGCGTAGATACTGTTGAAATATGCCTGCGTCCCGAATTGTTTCTCATAGAAGATCGATTCAGTATAGGTGGCCATGCCTTCATTCAACCAGATATGATTGAATGTCTTGCAGGTTATCATGTCCCCCCACCACTGATGCGCATTCTCATGGATTACAATGTAGACAGGGTTATAGCCGGAAAACGACTCATGGAATGAGCAGGTCTGATGCTCCATCGTACCGTAAGTACCGGCATTGGCGTTGGCCAGCTTCTCGTTCACGAAGGGATAAATCCCGAATGCATCGCTATAAATGTCTAACAAACGAAGGGTCAGCGTGTCAAACGCCTGCTTCAAGTCATAGTCGTTAGGAATCGAGTAGCCATAAACCGGCATCGAGTGGCCGTCGTAAGTCCAAGTCTTCGTGGTTACGTCGAAATCAGCACAGGAAAGTGCGATCAGATACGTTGCGATCGGATACATGTGCTTCCAGTGAACCATCCGACGCCCGCCGCCAATGTCCGTATTGCTCACGATCACACCATTGGAGGCAACATCATATGCTGTCGGACACTCGATGTACATATCGAGTGAATCGGCCTTGTCTTCCGGTGTGTCCTTGCATGGCCACCAGTTACGCGAATAAAATGGTTCGCATGATGTGAAGCAGATTGGATAACCACCCTTATTGTCAAACCCCATACCGCCGTCGGTGTAGCCCCAGCCGTAAACTGGCTGCCCGTGGTAGTATACCTGCATGGCGAACTCGGTACCCGAACTGTAGGACGTCGGCAGAACAATGGCGATGATACCGGCAGAGTGTGTGTAGGAAAGACGAGTGGCGCCAACCTTGATCGAGTCGACAGTCAATTGATTGTGCAAGTTCAGATCAACGGAACTCAGACCGTTGATCGCCGACCTAATTCGGTAGTCGACATACCCTTTGATTGAGGAACTACCAAAATCCAAACTCAAGTGAATGCCATAATAGCGGACATCATAGTTGGCCTGATTGGCATCAAAATACAACGCCTGATTCAGCAACGCACGCTTGACCGCTTGCTCGCGCCGATCAGCTTCATAGCGGTACATCTGCAAACGTTCCTGTTTTATGGTGTCAATCTGTGCCGGCGTCAAACTACCATAGTCGCGGATTTTGTACTGACCGTTTGCCGTTCCAACGGCAAACAGCAAGCACACAAATACAAAGATCACTCTTTTCATAATCACCTCTGGAAGACTTAAACCAATATACACCAATTGGACGGATTTCCAAGGAATTTGTGTAATTCCCTCGAGATTTGATGTGGCATCGGTGATCTGACTGAACTTCGTGCTGCACCGAGATCCTGTATCGGTACAATCACTACAATGGCACAGCATCCGTCTCGGCCGTTCACCTATGTGGAAGCCAGATTGTTGCGATCGCGCTTGCAGCGCTCAGAAAGAGATCGATCACACGGCCAGGACGCCAATTCGCTGTTGCTAGATCGTAGTTTGATGCCGCGCTATAACCGTCGTTTGAACATCATCTTAACAAATGAACAATAATTCGCACACAGTGTCTGAATGTCGCGATGCCAATTGCAGCTTCAAAGTGGAAGACTCACAACGCCTTCACAAACCTGCCGATTTTCCGGAAAATCGCTTGACTTAGGATGTACGAGCGGTATATTCAAGCTCGGAAGTCGCTGGTAGATAATATGTTAACAAGATGTGGAAATCCTGTTGACAATGTAGAATCGTCCAGAGGGGCTTGCTTTCTTGGGGAGAGTCATGAGTGCATCGAGTGAGTGGCTTGGAAGAGTCACAGTAGAGCAAAATGGCAAGGACGCCTTGCTTGGCGGTTTGGGTCTTTCTTGAAGACCTTGCTTAGTTTGGAGTGGGGAGACCATGCAAGATAATATCAGTATTCTTTGGGATAGATGTCTGTCTCAATTGTCAAAAAGGGTTAAAAAAAATTCCTTCTTTATGTGGTTGAAACCGACTGAAGCCGAGTATGTCGACAACCAGTCATTCAACATTGTAGTCCCCAACCGCTTCGCTGCCAACTGGATTGAGGAAAGATATCGGCCTCTGATTTCGCAAGTGCTGACTGAAGTTTCTGAAACCGGATGGAACTTCGGCGTCAAAGTTCGCAAGACACCTTTTCAGGCGGAGATTTTTGAAGCAGACGATGATGATGAACCAACCGTAGTCATCAGCAAACCCAGGGGCACTGCTCAGCCACCGCCTAAACTAAATCCGCGCTATCGATTCGAGAGTTTCGTAGTCGGTGATTCGAACCAGTTCGCTCATGCCGCTTGTCAAGCAGTGGCAGAGAATCCTGGTGAGAATCGCTATAACCCGTTGTTTATTTACGGTGGTTCGGGCCTCGGTAAGACCCACTTGGTGCAAGCAATCGGCAACGACATCTGTGAAAGCAACGGCACTCACACCATTCTCTATGTTACCAGCGAAGAATTCACCAATGACTTTATCCGCTCTTTGGGTTCCAAGGCCGTGCACGAGTTTGTCAACCGTTATCGTTCTGTCGACGTGTTGTTAGTGGATGACATTCAGTTTTTTACCGGCAAAGAGTCAACGCAGGAGCAGTTCTTCCACACATTCAACGCGTTACATCAGGAAGGCAAACAGATTGTACTGACTGCGGATCGTCCGCCGAAAAATATCCTCGGTCTCGAGGAACGCCTTCTCTCGCGCTTTAGTTGGGGTCTGGTGGCCGATATTCAGCCGCCGTCATTGGAAACTCGTATCGCCATTTTACAGAAGAAGGCCGATTGCGACGGTGTAACAGTTCCCCAGGACGTGTTGACTTATGTTGCCGATTCGATCACATCGAATGTTCGTGAACTTGAGGGAGCTCTGGTGCGATTGATCGCCTACAGCTCGCTGCGTCAGAAAGATCTGACTATAGCCGTAGCCCAAGAAGTTCTCAAGGATACGATTCGATCAAAATCACAGCAAATCAGCATCGAGCAGATACAAAAAAAAGTTGCGCAGTTCTACAAAATTTCCGAGGAACTACTGAAGGCAAAGAAAAAGAGTCAAGAGATTGTTAGCGCTCGCCAAATCGCTATGTACCTTTGCCGGACCCTGACAACATCTTCTCTCAAAATGATCGGAGCTAAGTTTGGCAATCGAGATCATTCTACGGTCATCCACGCCTGTCAGCAGGTGACTGAGAATATCAAATCATCAATTGATTACAAACTGCAAATTGATCAACTAATCAATCAGATGTATGGTTAAGAAACTGTTGATTATATGTTACAGAAGTGTGCAGCGATTAGGGAAATGATTTCTTCCACGGCGGAAATGTTAATGATATTGATAAGTTATATTTTCTTTCCACAGGTTATCAGGGAGTTATGTTGTTCCATCACAGGATTCTACTCTTTTCAATCAACATTTCCACAGTATTATTACTATTGTTGATTTGATAACTTAAGATAGATATAATAAGGGCAGTGGTGCACAAACCTAAAGGAGCCGGAAGATGAAATTTAGCGTCACGACAGATAAACTTCGATCTGCATTAACCGCAGTTATGAGTGCTGTCCCTGCCAAATCAGCTTTACCAATA
>CAIYYT010000222.1 GCA_903930455.1 uncultured bacterium
GTGGCCTACATCCTGATCGTTCCACGTACAGTCACGCTACTGCAATGGCAGCAAGGAATCCTGATTGCCTTGCTCTCGATTGCCGGCGCTTTCTGGCTGCTGTTTCTGCTCGTGTTTGCTCGCGAGTCGGCGTTTGGCGGCGTTCGTGACCGTTCTTTCACCGTCTATATTCTGGTAGCGCTATTCGCGGTGGTGGCTGTTGCCGCTTTTTACACTCCGTTCGTCCGTCTCCAAAGTGACAGGGTCTCGGAGCGTTTGTTTCTCCTGACTACACTTGGAAAGTACTTCCTGGTGCTGCTTATCCTCTCCTGCACTTCTGGTCTCTTCCAACTTGAGAGCACGTATCGAGCTTCGGTGGGGCAGATGCGCAGCGCGCTTCTCAAACCGGTGCTGGCCACAGGAGTCTTCCTGAGCGTGCTACTGATCTCCGCAATGATCGGACTGCTCTATGGCCGGTTTGAATTTGCAGGGATTCAACTGGGAGCCTTGGCGTCGATTGCTGCTTTGGTTCTGCTCTCGCGCTTCCTCGTGTTTGAAGAGATCACCGGGCAGCGCGTAGTCATCTCCCGGGAGGCCGTCTATTCATCGGTCGCAGTGCTGCTGGTCGGAGCCTATTTCGTGCTGATTGGCGTGACCGTCTGGTTTCTCGTTTCGATTGGTGGCAGTCCGAAAGTGTTCTTCTCCGTGTTGGCGGCTTTCTTGGCAATCGTCGTTTTTGTGGCGCTGTTCTTTTCAAGCTCCATCAGGGCGCGCTGGCGCGGTCTGGTGGACCGTTCGCTGTATTCCGGAAAACTCGACTTGCTGACGGAATTGTCGACGTTCGCTGAGGCTGTCAGCGTCGCCACTGATAAGCGAGAGATGTTCGACGCGATCGAAATGGTGCTGGAACAGAAATGTCACATGACCGATATCGTTATCGCGCTCAGAAGCAGCTGGCGCGGCGAATTCGATTTCGGCTATCCGACGGCGTCGCTACGCACACTCGCTCTGCCGACCGTGGAGGACTGGCTGTTCCGTGCCGGCCGGATGATGTCTAGAGGCGAGATTCAGCCCTTTCTCGGCGATTGTACTGAAGAAGAACGTCGATTTATCCACGATGAGATGGGAGACCATTTCGTGCCGTTGATGGCTCGCAAAGAGTTGGTAGGATTTATTAGCTGCCGCGCGGCGTCGGGTATCGGCGCTGATGTACGTTTTCTTATCGATTCGATGTCGCATCAACTGGCGCTGTCACTGCTATCGGCTCGGCAATCGGAGGCGTTGCTGGAGACACGGGAGTTGGCGTCTTTCTCGAGAGTATCGTCGTTCGTGATTCACGACGTGAAAAATCTCATTTCCATGCTGTCGATGATTCTCCAAAACGCCGAAACGAAGTTTGGTGATCTGCGTTTCCAGCAGATGACTGTTGATACATTGCGCGGTGCTCAAGAACGTATGAAGCGCTTGATCGGCCGCCTGACGTCGCCAACGAAGCAGGCAGATGTACCTCTATCCGATTGCGATTTGCGACAGCTTGTGTTAGATTTGGCCGAGGACATGAAGCTGTCGGGACAACGCAAGATTTCCGTTAGTCTGGATTTCGCCGAACTCCCGCCAGTTCGGGGCGATGCTGAGAGACTCAGGAGTGTATTGTCAAATCTAGTCATCAACGCGATAGAGGCGATGCCTAACGGAGGCGAACTGCAGATCAAAGGAACGGCAGATCAAGTCAATGCCTGGATCGACGTGAGAGACTCTGGTGTAGGCATGACAGCCGAGTTTGTCCGCGACAGACTGTTTCGACCATTCCAGACCAGCAAACCAAGTGGACTAGGCATCGGCCTGTTTCAGTCGAAAGAATTGGTGGAACAGATGGGTGGCAAATTGACGGTCCGTTCCACCGTCGGTGAAGGGACTTGTTTCAGAATGAGACTCAAACGAGCATGAGTGACGATATGACCACGATCTTGATCGTCGATGACGAAGAAGGCATCCGCAGTCAGTTGACGCTGGCGATGGAAGACCTCTATCAGATCATCACGGCGGCGACCCCGGATGAAGCTCTGGCGCAGGCCCGTGAACAGCGCCCACAAGTCATCTTGCTGGATATCGCACTGTCTCCGTACTCCGGCAGCCAGGAGGGTCTGGAGATACTGCCACAGCTTCTGGAAATCGATCCGCGCGTGAAAGTAATCATGGTAACGGGCAATGATGAAAGACAGAATGCGCTGACGGCCGTCGGCGCCGGCGCTTTTGATTTCTATGTCAAGCCGATAAATCTTGACGAACTCAAGGTGATCGTCAAGCGGGCGGTCTATTTGCGTAAACTGGAGATAGAGAATGGGGAGATGGCCAGCGCGCTCAAGCAACACAAAAGTTTTCCCAACATCATTGGCACGTCTTCCAAAATGCAGAAAGTTTTCAAAATCGTGGAGACGGTCGCACCTACGCCTTATACGGTATTGATCTCGGGAGAATCAGGTACGGGCAAAGAACTGATCGCGAAAGCCATCCACGGCCGCTCTGATCGCGCCGACAAACCGTTTATCACGATCAACTGCGGCGCTATTCCGGAGACACTGCTGGAATCGGAGCTTTTTGGCCATGAAAAAGGCGCTTTCACCGACGCTGTTGCTCAGAAGGTCGGCAGGTTTGAGCTGGCAGACAAGGGCACACTGTTTCTGGATGAAATAGGGGAGTTGTCGCTGGCGCTACAGGTGAAGCTGCTACGATTCCTGCAGGATCGCATTATCGAGCGTGTCGGTGGCAAGACAGTCATTCCACTTGATGTTCGAGTTATCGCCGCTACCAACAGATCGCTTGTCGTAGAGGTCGAGACCAAACGTTTTCGCGAAGACCTGTACTACCGGCTTTCGGTTATCGCTCTTGACCTTCCGCCGCTACGCGAGCGGGAGGATGACGTCATTGTAATCGCCAATTTCCTGCTTAATCTCTACGGCAACGAGAACGCCAAGACCAACTTAAGCTTCAACCCATCAGCACTGCAGCGGATACGGTCATACGACTGGCCTGGCAACATTCGCGAGTTGGAGAACCGTATCAAACGAGCCGTCATCCTGTCAGGATCACATCGTCTGACGCCGGAGGACCTCGGTTTCGAGAGAACTTCCGGCACCGAGCAGAAGTCGCTGCTGCAGGTGCGTGAAGAGGCAGAATCCAGCCATATCCGCGCCGCCCTCGCCAGAAACAACTGGAATGTCTCTAAAGCGGCACGCGATCTTGGCACCAGCCGCACAACGCTTTACGACCTGCTCGAGAAGTACAAAATCATCAAGGACAAGTAAATAAACCTCCTCTCTTGGCCGATGATAAAGAAGAGAGGAGTAACATGAAAAGCATTCTGCTCGTTGATGACGACAAGAATCTCAGCGAAACACTGGCGGAGTTGATTGACCCAAAGGAGTATCGTGTTGATCTTCTGGCGGACGCTCCGGGCACAATCGATTACATCAGGGCAAACGGCCCGGATGTTGTGCTGCTTGACGTCAACCTTCCGTCCGGTTCCGGACTTGAACTTCTCAAAGAAATCAAGGGCATCGAAGGGGCGCCGCCGGTAATCATCATCAGCGGCTACGTCTCCACTGACAATGCGATGGAAGCAATGAAGGAGGGGGCGTATGAGTACGTCACCAAACCATTCCAGATGGAACGGCTGTTGGTGACCATCCATAAAGCGACGGAGGAGCTGCATGCGTCTACGCTCGCCAAACGACAAGTCAAGCCGGAGATGCTTTGGCAAACTACACCGGACATTGCGTCGGAAGCTTTCGACACCCACCGCGAAATCATCGGCGTGTCGGATGAAATAGTCGAGATCGCCAAGATGATTGGGCGCGTTGCCAAATCCGATGCGGCCGTACTCATTTTCGGCGAATCGGGGACGGGCAAAGAACTGGTGGCGCGAGCCATCCACCGTAATTCGAATCGCTCCGACAAGGTTTTCCTGTCGGTGAATTGCGCGGCGCTTACAGAAACGCTGCTTGAGTCCGAGTTGTTCGGCCATGAAAAGGGCGCTTTTACCAACGCCTACACGCGTAAGCTGGGCAAGTTCGAGCTGGCTAACAATGGCACGATATTCCTTGATGAGATCGCTGATACTTCGATGACCACGCAAAGCAAGCTGTTGCGCATGTTGCAGGAACAGGAGTTTGAAAGGGTAGGGGGGGAGCAGACGCTTAAGGTCAATGTGCGCGTCATCGCCGCCACTAACAAGAGTCTGGTCTCTGCCATCAAGGAGAGCAAGTTTCGCATCGACCTGTTTTACCGCCTGAAAGTCGTCTCCATATATCTCCCGCCTTTGCGTGAACGCCGTGATGACATTCCGCTGTTGGCAAATCATTTCCTCGATATCTACAACGAGTCAACCGGCAAGAAGGTTGAGGGGATTACCTCCGAAGCAATGAAGTTGCTAAGCAAGTACTCCTGGCCTGGCAACGTCCGCGAGCTGGAGAACACGATTCAGACGGCAGTCGTTATGAGCAAGAATCGCGTGCTTGAAGTTGACGATCTGCCGATCGCCAAAGATCGCCGCGAACTGGTCAAGATTGACTTCGACGAAATCAAGGATAACTATTATCAGATGTTCCGCCGCCTGCTCGAACCGATTTACGGTAAGATCTATCAGAACTCCAACGGCCAAATTTATGCCCACATTCAGGAAGCATTTGAAAAGGCAGTGATCGGCCTGACACTACAACAACTCAACAACAATCAAGTCCGCGCCGCCGAAGCACTCGGCATTTCCCGCAACACTCTCCGTGACCGTATCGACAAATACGGGATAAAGTAGTTTACACAGCTCATCCAATATTTTGTCCAGACAGCAGAAACCATTCTTGCCGCGCGAGAGCAATACTGCCAGTGTATCAGTTGCAGGAGCAACCAATAACACGCGGAGGGCGCTTAAGCAGAGTCGAGTGGCTGTCGTTAGACGCCGGTCAAGACCTGCCGGACGGGAGTTGCCGGACGGGAGTTGCCTACATCTTCGCAGGCGGTCCGCAGCCGTGTGGCGGATGCTAACAGGATAGGGGAGAAGCACCGGGAAACAAATCGCGAGGGTCGTCTCCGACCCTCGCGTGGAAGTAGCGGTAGTGAGTCAGTCAGGGGAGGGTTCTTAATGGCCTAAGGGGTGCCAAGGGCATCAGCCATTGCTTGTTCCGCAGCCGCACCCTTCAACTCCAGCCACGACGTCTTCTGAACGATAGAAATCAGTGGCGTTCCCGGTGGCAACTTGGTCGGATCAAGAAAATCCTGATCAAACACCCAGCTTCGAGTGGGAGGATCATAGTAGCCACCACCCCAGGAACCCGTCGCCTGTCTCGATTGCCACAGGCAGACCGATGATCCCTTCCATGTCAACGTCTTACCGCTCCAGGTCTCCAAGAAACGGGGAAGGTTCTCATAACCGCCGGAGTAACTGGTACCACCTCCGGATCCGGAATTCTTGTTGCCAGTCATATATGCAACGTTGACTGTCGTGTTAGAAGCCACGCGACTGCTCTTGGCCAATGTGCTATTGGCGTCGTTCCAGCTGTTTGAGAGCACTGTATAAGCGTCTGTCATGATCGCAGCCGCTTTCTTGCTGGTCGTGTTGTAATCACCCTTGGTATAGACCGGATTGTTGGAGGCGATGGTCAGCTTGTCCTTCAAAGTTCCTCCGTTTACCAGACGCGTTGCCGTTAGATTGCTGCCGCTGATGTTCGAAGTGTAGACGATTCCATTGGTCGGCCAATAGGAAGATGTATTCAGCTTGGAAATGTCAATGTCAGTCGAGTACACATCTTTTCCCTCGCGCTGATCACGGAACGTCTTGCTGGTAATAACTCCGGCAGAAGTAAGATCGGCGGTCACATTTTGCCATGTCGAATCCGCCTTCTTCCAGTAGGCAGCGCCGTTGACGATCTTGAGACCGGCCTTTCTTTCGTAGCTGTCAACATTGGTGCCTCCGGCAGGATTGATCATGTCGACCGGCTGTCCTGAAGCAACTACCGGCAATTTGAGTTCCGTCATGCCGTGATCTGCATCCTCGACCATGCCACCCCAGCGGCTGATCGAACTTGTCACCCAATCGGCCTTATTCGCATCGAGCCACGTTCCATCAGAGTTTTTCATATTCTGATAGTTGCCGCTGGCGTCTTTGATATCTACATCGCCGGTGGCCGAACCCATTCCTGATAACGGTGAGCGGCCATGAAAAATGTTCCCTGCTGCCGTAGTGTAAGAATCAATTTTGAGAGTCGACCCATCCGCCGCCAAATACATGTCTTTGTTTGAGTGCACGCGACCGGCGAGCGTCATGTCTGCCCCTGGAGCAATTTCCAGATCGCCTTCATAGAAGACGGCAAACTGAAACACTGGTACGACGGAAGCGTCCACAGTCATTCTTAGCGTTGTCTTGGCTTTCTGATTGGCCGATGAGGCCACTGCGGTGATCTCGTATTCGTCCGAAAGGGAGTAAAGGCCTTTGTATGCGCCCGAAGTGAGCACTTTCGAAACAGTCCCCCCCGGCTTCGTTACAACATATCTGACTCCATAGTTGCCGATTGTCAGCGAATCGTCAGGGTAGACGGTGGGAGGGACGCCAAAATCGTCGTATTGTTGTCTTAACGCTGCCGCAGCCTTCTCCAATCCAGCCTCCGCGGCATAAAGAGCATAGCTGGAATTCAGTTCATAGCCGGCGATATCAACATCTGCCGTCGATGTCATGATCGCGTTGACACCCAGTAGTGTTAGCATCAACAATAGTGACAAGAAAATCAGGGTCGTGAAACCGCCCTCAGACTTGCATCTCTTAATCATATCTATCCTCACTTTGTTTACATCCCCAGATTCCGCACCATGACCCTGGTTGTCAGCGTGTCACGGCGATAATGCTTAAGGAAGAGATCACTTTTCTCGCTCCGCGACGTGAGTTGCATCTCAACCTCGCGGACATAACGGTCAACGGTCACTGTGTCAGCGATCGCGCCACTTGCATTGATATAATGGAACTGCAAATCCTCGATGTTGTCGGAGTAGATTATTGGCGGGTCTCCGTTTTTCAACATCATGAACCGAGGATGGAGCGTGTCATGGCGATCAACGTAATACTTGAAGTAATCACTCATAAATACTTGCGAATTGGCAGGATACGCCTTCGACAGTTGTGCTAGATTATGCTGCATGTGTCCTGCGGCCACTTGCACCGCCGTTATGAAAAAGAACTCACCAGTTGACGTGCTAGGATCATAAATATAGGCCCAGGTGTTTTCCTGGAAGCAGCTTAGGTCGGAAGTCGTCATCTTCAATTCAGCAGACGACTGCGGCATTGCAGCGCTTAGTCGCGCAGTACACAAGGGCTCCGACATGAAACTGATTGCTATAGTGTCAGGATTGGTATCCCAGCTCCTGATGCATTTGACGCCGATTGGTAACCGATACCCGGCCTGCCTGACCTTATCAACCAACTCGTCCACAGCCGCTCGGCCATTCTGCTGCATGTCCGATAGGCTCGCCTGAATAATATGGCTCTTGTTCTGGTCAATGAAGAGTTGAAATCCCGCCGCAACAGCGATTGTACCTATGATGGTAGCGACTAACAACTCAATCAGAGTGAATCCCCGCGATTCCTTCAATTGGTGCTTGGTGATGTGCAAATTAATGCCCCGCATGCCGAAAATCCTCGTTTCTACCTACGCTCACTTTGTTTACATCCCCAGATTCCGCACCATGACTCTCGTTGTCAGCGTGTCACGGCGATAGTGCTTAAGGAAGAGGTCGTTTTTCTCACTCCGCGACGTGAGTTGCATTTCAATCTCGCGAACATACCGGTCGACAGACACTGTGTCAGAGACCGCGCCACTTGCCATAATGTAATGGAACTGCAGATCTTCAATGTTGTCCGAATAGATGACAGGATCTTGACCGTTTTGCGCCAACATGAACTTGGGGTGCAAAGTGTCACTGCGGTTCACGAAATACTTCAAGTAGTTCATTATAAAGACTTGCGATCCACTTGGGTAAGCCTTCGATAGGGCGGCCAAACCGTGCAATATCTGTTTCGACGCTGTCTGAACCGCTGTAATGTAGAAGAACTCCCCGGTGGAAGTCGCCGCATCAAAGATGTATGCCCAAGTACCGTCTTGGAAACCGCTCACACCAGAGGTTACGCACTTCAATTCCGCCGATGCGGTCGCCATCGCCTGGCTCAGACGTGTCGTACAAAGCGGCTCCGCCAAGAAGGCAATGGCAATAGTGTCCGGGTTGCTATTCCATGAACGAATACACCGAACTCCCGTTGGCACGCGATACCCGGCCTGTCTCACCTTGTCAACCAACTCGTCCAATGCCGCTCGCCCATTCTGCTGCATATCCGATAGACTCGCCTGTATGACATGGCTCTTGTTCTGGTCAATAAAAAGCTGAAAGCCAGCGGCAACGGCGATGGTGCCTATGATCGTAGCGATGAGCAACTCAATCAGTGTGAATCCTCGCGATTCCTTCAATTGACACTTGAAAACGTGCATATCAACTCCCTGTCTCGATGTAGGTTATGGTGCTACAGCGCTTTGCGATCGCCTTTTGATCATCCCAACTAACAACGACCGTAACCTTCTTCAGATTGGTTGAAAGGTCCTCGAAAAACCACCGGCGGCTAAGCCCGTTTACGACATCAGTACCACTCACCATGTCTGTAGTGGTTGCATGTCGGAAATCCTCAATCTTGTCACGCATAGCTTGAACAACCTGTGTAGTCTTGCCAGACCAAGTGTTCCCACGAAGCGCCACCACTGTCATTGAGCCGAGAAGCAGCATACCCACGCTGAAGATGATCAGCCCGATCATAACCTCTAGCAGGGTAAAGCCGTCTGTTTTCTTTAGCTTCATCATTTACCTCACGTAATCCATCTCCGGAGGTACTTAAGCAAGAACCAAGCCATCTGCTAATCACAAATAGTACAGCGCCTAATCCGTTGTCTCTGCGCAGGTTGAGGGACGTTATTCAACGTAATACTCCCGATTAAAACCGCTGGCGATCGACAGAGTATGGGAAGACCACAATACTTTGTTGGTAGACATTCTCGCATTCGCCCCGAAAAGCTCGCCGAGCGCCCGGCATCACTGGCATCACATGAGTGTCGATCTGCAGTCACGACGACAGAAAGGGTATTTAGGCGACATTGGATCCTTGCTTGGGTGAGGAGTAGGGGCCAAGAAGCGACAGAACCGCCTACCCAAGCCCACGTTGCTCTGTCTACATGCGTCTGATAAGATATATTATATAAACATACGCAATTGGTAACACTCCAAGCTTCCGACGTTGCTCTGCGCAGGATCGCTATGTCTACTTCACAGCGATGCTTAGAAGTTTGTCCTTGACGTAAATAAGCTTGATGATTTGCTTGCCTTCGAGGTATTTCGTAACCTTCTCATGCGCCAGCGCCATTTCTTTGACTACGGCCTCATCAGTGCCGCGCCCGATCTCCAGTTCGGCCCGAATTTTACCGTTCACCTGCACGGCCACGACTACCGTGTTGAAAAGGATGGCGTCGCTGTCGTACTGAGGCCAGGCTGATTTGAAGACTGACTTATTGTTGCCAAGCATCTCCCAAGCTTCTTCCGCGAAATGTGGCGCCATCGGAGCGATTAGCTGGATGATTTTGCTGATAACATCGTGGTCAAATGCCGGATCGTCCAACTGCCTCGGATTGAACTTGCCGCAGAATTCCATGATTGCGGCAATACAGGTATTGAACTGCATCCGCTTCATGTCATCGGAGACCTTTTTAATTGTCTGGTTAAACAGAACGTAGAATTCTTTCTTGGCTGCATCGCGATCGCCTAGCGGATATCTGGACAACGGAACGCGATCGGCGAGCTCAAGCTTATGCAAAAAATCGACTTTGCGGCCTGTGGAAGCCACTTGTTCGACCAGTCGGAACAGCTTCGCCAAGAAGCGCTCGACGCCGGTAAGTCCGTCGCTGGACCAGGGGATTTCTTTCTCTGCGGGAGCCGCGAAAAACATTGCCAGCCGACAGGTGTCGACGCCGCGACTTTCAATCAACTCGATGGGACTCACAACATTACCGAGCGATTTCGACATTATCCGGCCTTGATCGTCCATGACCATGCCAAGGTTGAAGAGACGCAACGCCGGTTCTTCAACCGAACAATAGCCGATGTCATGCAGGAACTTGGTAAAGAAGCGGAAATACAATAGATGCCCGGTGGCGTGTTCTATGCCTCCAACGTACAGATCGACGGGCATCCACATGTCTGCCTTCTTCGCATCAAAGATGTCGTTGTCGTTCTTGTTATCGGTGTAGCGCAGCATATACCATGACGAATCCACAAACGTGTCCATCGTATCGGCGTCACGCCTGGCTGGCTTCCCGCATTTGGGACAGGTTGTGTTGACCCAGGCGGGAACATCCTCCAATGGGGATCGCCCCTTGGGGATATAGTCAACGCCCTCGGTGGGTAATTCTAAGGGCAACTGCTCATAGGGCACGGCCACTTCACCGCAAGTCGGACAGTGTACAATCGGTATCGGCGTGCCCCAGTATCTTTGACGGGAGATCAGCCAGTCTCGTAGCCTGAAATGAGTCCTCTTGGAGCCGAGTTGTTTCGCCTCAACGTAACTAACCACGGCTTTGATTGCTTCATCCCCTACTTTGCCATTAAATCCGCCGGAGTTGCACATCTCACCCAACTCGACATAAGCTTCAGTCATTGTGTCAGGATGCGGTTCCGGTTCTCCCCGCGGCTTGATGACGACACGTATGGGAATGTCGTACTTTCTTGCAAAGACGAAATCCCGTGAATCGTGTGCGGGAACACCCATAACAACACCGGTGCCATACGAGGCGAGTACATAGTCCCCTATCCAAAGTTGCACTTTCTCGCCGTTCAGCGGATTGATAGCATACAGTCCGGTAAAAACGCCGTCTTTCTCGCCTGTTTCCGCCTGGCGTTCAATCTCCGATTTGGCAATCGACCTGGCGATATATTCATCGACCGCCTTCTTTCGCTCAGAAGGGATGTTCAGGCTTGCCATCATGTCAGACTCCGGAGCAATCGCCATAAAGGTCACGCCAAAGATGGTATCAGGCCGTGTGGTGAACACTGGAATCTCGACCTGCGAATTCTCAACCTTGAATCTGATCTCACACCCGACCGACTTGCCGATCCAGTTTCGCTGCATGGTCTTGACGCGATCCGGCCACCCATCAAGGCGGTCAAGACCTTCGAGCAGTCGCTCAGCATAGTCGGTGATGCGGAAATACCATTGATTCAGTCGCTTCTTGCCAACGACGTCATGGCAGCGCCAGCAAGTGCCGTCTGACCCGACTTGTTCGTTGGCGAGTACCGTATTGCAGGTGTTGCAGAAATTGACGAGCGATTCTTTTCGATAGGCCAGCCCGCGTTCGAACATCTTTAGGAATAGCCATTGGTTCCAGCGGTAGTATTCGGGCAGACAGGATATCACCTCGCGGTCCCAGTCAAAAGAAATTCCGACCTTCTTGAGAGTTGACCGGGATACACTGATGTTGCCAAGCGTCCAGTCGCGCGGATGCTTACCACCCTTGATGGCCGCCTGCTCCGCCGGCAGACCGAACGCATCCCAACCGAATGGATGGAAAACGTCTTTGCCATTCATCATCTGATAATGCGCAACGGCATCGCCGATGATATAGTTTCGGAAGTGCCCCATGTGAATGTCGCCCGAGGGATAGGCATACATCACCAAGATGTAGTACTTGTCTTTTGGGTGCTCTGGGGTATGAAAGAGTTTCTCCTCTTCCCACTTCTTCTGCCACTTTTTGTCAATGCGGGCAAAATCGTAGCCGTGTCTTGCCTCTGCCGGTGTCTCGCGCTCTAAGCTCATATCAATTCATCTCTCGCTTAAACAAAAACGCGGGGACGCTCATCTGAACACCCCCGCGAATATCAATATTCGCATTAGGGGTACAATCTATATAGCGTGCGCGCGAACGGTATAGTCTCGCGGAGATGCGGCAATCCGCAGAGCCACGCGACCGTACGCTCAACGCCGAGTCCAAAGCCGGAATGCGGCACCGAACCGTATTTGCGCAAGTCAAGATACCAGCCGAACGGCTCCAGCGGCAAATTGTACCGTTGAATCGCCTCGACCAGATAATCATAATTATCTTCACGCTGTGACCCACCGATGATTTCGCCATAACCCTCCGGAGCCAACAGATCAGCGCAAAGCACAGTTTTGGGATTCTCCGGGTTGCGCTTCATATAGAACGCCTTGGCGTCGCGCGGGTAGTTGTATACGAAAATCGGACGGTCGTACATCTTTGTCAAAATCGTTTCGTCTTCGCCACCCAGATCGTTGCCCCATTGTATCTGCGAGCCAGCGCCCTGCAATTTCTGCACGGCTTCATCGTAACTGATCCGATGGAACGGTTTTTTTACAGATAGCAGCGGCATCACGTCACGTTCCAGCGCGACCAAGTGCTCAGACGCCTTTTCGAGTACCCACTCGACCACATAGCAGAGCATATCTTCCTGGAGATCCATGTCACAAGCCAGATCCAGATAGGCGACTTCCGCCTCGATCATCCAAAACTCGGTCAGATGCCGCCGCGTCTTGGATTTCTCCGCGCGGAATGTTGGACCGAAGCAGTACACTTTGCCGTGTGACATGCAGGCGGCCTCGAGATAGAGCTGACCTGTCTGCGCGAGGTACGCCTTGCCGAGATCAAAATACTGTGTCTCAAACAGCGTGGAAGCTCCTTCGCCAATCGAACCGGTCAGAATCGGCGTGTCGATCAGGACGTAACCACGTTCATAGAAATACTGACGAATGGCCTGAATGATCTCGTTGCGAACGCGCAGTATGTGATACTGCCGGGTCGAACGCAGCCAGAGATGACGGTTGGCCATGAGAAAACCGGTACTGTGCTCCTTGGGCGTGATCGGATAGTCTGTCGAGACCTGGACGATCTCCAGTTTCTTGACCATCATCTCATAACCGCCTTCGGCACGCGGCTCTTCCTTGATCGGACCGGAAATTATGATCGAAGACTCTTGAGTAAGCTGATCAAATTTGGCGAAGTCCTCTTCCGGAGTCTCGCCCTTGGCTAGCACGGCCTGAATCATCCCGGTTCCGTCGCGGAAGATAATGAATTTGACTTTGCCGGACGAGCGACTGTTATAGACCCAACCCTTGAGCGTAACTTGTTCGCCCACATGCTTGCCGATGTCTTCAATATAACATTCCGTCATAAGGACCTGACTTTCATCTCAAGAAATACTTGCGAAAAATAGGAGAATTCGGTTTCCACGCAAGGTATTTTTCACTTACTGGAGATTATCGGCTGACGCTCAGTGAACTGAAGCGCGCGATCAATGGCGTGAGATGCGAGAAGCGGCTGATGATCAGGCTTTTGAGATACTCGGAGCCCGACAGAATACCGGGATGCAACTTGGCGTTGATTGTCAACTGCGTGTCGAAGCGGTTGAGCGGCGTTCTGCCGACACTGAAAGCATCGGCGACGCGTGGAGACGACCAGATGCCTGCCTGATATCCAAGGCGACTAGCAATTGCTGACACACGACTGTCGCCACGACCGAATGGATAAGCAAGGTACTTAACTTCCCTGCCAGTCAGTGCCTCAAGGATATTCTTCGATCTGCGCAACTCTTCTTCAATCGCGTCATCTTGCAAATGCGACAGATCGCGGTGCCGGTGTGAATGTGAGCCAAACTCCACTCCTGCGGCGGCGAATTGCTTGATTTGCTCCTCTGACAGATGGCGGCGTTTGTTTTTGAGAAGGAAGTTGTCCCAGGAATTCGTCTTTCCAATGAAAGCCGTCGGCACAAAAACGGTGATCGTTATCCGGTGTTCGCCGAGCAATGGCAATATCTGCAAGATGTCGTCATAGCCATCGTCAAAGGTAATAGCGACCGTGTCTTCTCGCTGAATGGCTTCCTCAATCGTGCCGATATGCAGACCCCGACTGCGGCATCCGTCTATCACGTGGTCGAGAGTTTTGGTCGACACGGCACCAAAATCGAGGAACTTTGGCTGCAGACTGTGTAGGGCCAGAATCCGCCCTTGTGTGTGGAATCGCCTGCAGAAGACTGGTGAGATGAGAATGGTCAGCAAGACAATGCCGGCGAGAATTAGGAGCAGTATCATCAGCGCTGAAGAATCGACCAATCGATTTGCTTGAGTAGGCTGTTGCCTACAGGGCCGAGCACGACCATCGTCAGCAACTTCTCGCGGAATATCTCTCTGGCGATAGCGCGTACGTCAGCAAGTGTGACCGCGTTGATTTGCGCCGCCGACTGTTCGAGCGGCACGAAGGTCTGCTGAAACAACTCAAGACGACCAAGGCGACTCATCCGACTGTGTGAGCCTTCCAACGAAAGGATCAGATTTCCCTTCAACTGCGATTTCGCCCTATCGACTTCCTCTTCGGTAATCGAGTCATCCGCGACTGCATTCAACTCCTGTAACACCAAATTGACCGCCTCAGCAGTCTTGTTGCTGTCCGTGCCGAGGTAGAGTCCAAAGACACCGGTGTCTTGATAACAATCCTGATACGAATAAACCGTGTAGGCCAGCCCTCGCTCCTCCCGTATCGTCTGGAACAATCGTGACCCCATGCCGGCGCCAAGCAGAGTATTCAGCAACAGGGCTTGGTACTTGCGGGGATCTGCGAACTTAATGCTGGGAAAGCCGATGCACACGTGGGTCTGAGACAACTTGCGGCGGAAGACTTTCTTGCTGCCTTCTCGATACGATGGCGCTTTGAGCTGCTTCTTAGTAGCCGATTTTGGAAAGACGAGTTTCCTACGCGCCAGATCGACCAGTCGGCCGTGATCTACCGCGCCGGCTGCCGAGAGGACGATGCGGTCGGTTGTGTAGTGGCGACGCATAAAACCAAGCAAATCGCGGCGCTGCAGCGCCCTGATCCCTTTGGCCTCACCCATGATTGTCTGTCCAAGCGGATGCGCATTCCATAGTGTGGCCGCGAAGTAGTCATGTACGATGTCACCGGGAGTATCAAAGACATCTTTGATTTCCTCGCAGATAACGTCTTTCTCCTTCTTGAATTCGCCGCTGTCGAACAGCGACTGGGTCGTGATGTCAGCGAGAACATCAAAGCCAAGTTCGAAGTGCTCGTCAAGGACGCGCGCATAGAAGCAAGTATTCTCACGAGACGTAAACGCGTTCAAGGTGCCGCCGAGGGTCTCCAGCGACTGGGCGATCTCCTTGGCGGTGCGACGACGCGTTCCCTTGAAACACATGTGCTCGATAAAATGCGAGATACCATTCTCGCGCGGCGATTCCTGACGGCTGCCAACGTCAACCCAGATGCCGACCGAAACTGATTTTGCGTTCGGCATCTTTTCACTTACAACACGCAAGCCGTTACTAAGCACAGTGCGACGATATGGCGATGTCAACTAGCGACGCCCCCTACCGCGGTCGGAACCCCTGCCGTCGCCATCACGCCGACGGGGACGGTCACCATCACCATAGTTCGGACGTTCGCGCTCCGGCTCCCCGCCTTCTGGTCTCGGCAACAGCGCCTTCCGGGAAAGACGGATTTTGCCATCGGGTTCAACGGCCAGCACCTTCACTTCGATGATATCGCCGAGTTTCATCTCGTCTTCGACTCTCTCGACACGGTGATAGGCAATTTCGGACACGTGAAGCAGTCCATCTCTATTTGGCAGAATCTCAACGAAGGCGCCGAAGTCAGCAATACGCCTGACTTTGCCCTGATAAACCCTATTGACTTCCGGCTCTTCAACCATTGCCAAGATGATGTCCCGCGCCTTGAGACCACCAACGGAATCAACAGACGCTATTTGCACAGTGCCGTCATCTTCAATATCGATCTTGGCGCCGGTCTGCTCGATGATTGAACGAATCATCTTGCCACCCGGTCCAATCACCTCGCCAATGCGATCTGGTTTGATCTGGATCGTAATGATTCGCGGCGCATAGACGGAAAGATCCTTACGCGGCTCGGCAATGGTCTGCACCATGATGTCGAGTATTCTCAAACGTGCTTGCCGCGCGCGCTCCAGGGCGTCACGCATGATCTCGTGCGTCAGACCGCCAATCTTGATATCGAGTTGAAACGCTGTGATTCCCTCGCGGGTGCCGGCAACTTTGAAATCCATGTCACCGAAGTGATCTTCTGAGCCGAGAATATCGGTGAGAATGCTGTAGCGATTCTTGTCCAAGATCAGGCCCATGGCGATACCCGCCACCGGCGCCTTGATCGGCACACCGGCATCCATCAGCGCCAACGCACCGCCACATACCGTCGCCATCGACGACGAACCGTTTGACTCAAGAACATCGGAGACGATGCGAATCGTATAAGGGAAGGTTCCCTCAACGGGCAGCACGGCCTGCAGTGCGCGTTCCGCCAGCGCGCCATGGCCGATTTCGCGACGTCCCGGACCGCGCGCCGGTTTGACCTCGCCGGTTGCATAGGCCGGGAAATTGTAGTGCAGCATGTAGCTCTTACTCGATTCACCTTCGAGAGCGTCAATGATTTGCTCATCCAGCTTGGTACCCAGTGTCACGACCACCAATGCTTGCGTCTGACCGCGTGTAAACAACGCCGAACCGTGCGTGCGTGGCAGTACACCAACTTCGCATGTAATCTGACGGACGACGTCAAGTCCACGACCATCAACGCGCTTGCTCGTATCCAGCACCCGACGACGCAAGTCCTCCGCTTCAAATTCCTCCAGATACTGCCTGATAAAGGTCTCACACTCCGGGAATTGCTCGGCCAAAGCCACCTGTGTTTCCTCGGAGATCTTCTTGACCACTGTCGAATGCTGCTGTTTGTCAGTGATTTCATGCGCATCAATGAGCTTCTGCTTGGCAAGCTGCTCGACACGCGTATGCAGTCCCTCGGGAATTTCCGCCCGAATGATTGGAGCCTTCTCTTTGCCCAGTTTCTCGCGAATCTGCTTGATGAGTTCACAGATTTTGCGAATCTCCTGATGTCCGAGCTCTAACGCCTTTAGCAAATCCTCTTCGCTGATCTCAGTGCAACCGCCTTCGACCATCGTAATGTGATCCGGTGTGGCAGCGATAACGAGATTCAGCACAGATTCGTCGAGCTGAGTAAACGTCGGGTTGACGACCATTTCGCCGTTGACCATACCAACGCGCACCGCCGCGACTATCTCCGTGAAGGGAATATGCGAAATGTGCAAAGCTGTGGAAGCACCGATGATGCCAAGAATGTCGGCATCGTTTTCCTGATCGGATGATATTGTCGTCACCATGACCTGCACTTCATTCGCGTACCCTTCCGGGAACAGCGGGCGCAACGGCCGGTCAATCAGACGCGCCGACAGGATTTCCTTTTCGGACGGACGACCTTCTCGTTTGAAGAAACCGCCGGGAATTTTGCCCGCGGCGTAAGTCCTTTCACGATAGTCAACTGAGAGCGGGAAGAACCCCTTGTGGAAGTCAGGTTTGTCGGAGGCACAGACAGCCGTCATGCTGATCGTGTCGCCATAGCGAACCCAGCATGCACCGCCCGCCTGTTTGGCTACGCGACCGATCTCTATCGAGAGCGTCCGACCGCCAATTTCAATTTCGAATTTATCCATTTTCGTGAGCCCACTCCTTCAGGCTATCTGCGTAAGTCGAGTTGTTCCACGAGGTGGCGATAACTCTCGACATCGCTATCGCGCAGATAGTTTAGTAACCGTCTCCTCTTGCCCACCATCTTCAATAGACCGTGACGCGAATGCATATCCTTCGCGTGTTTCTGCAGGTGGAGGGATAATTCATTGATTTGTTGCGTCAACAACGCAATCTGCACTTCCGGCGATCCGGTATCCTTTTCGTGCAAATGGAAATGCTCAATGATCTCTTTTTTCTTGTCTCCAGACAATGGCACTTTTGTTACTCCTTATCTTATGTTAAACATCTCTCTAATTGTCATTTCATCATTCGCGATCTGTCTGGCCAACGCTCCGGAATCCGCAAATTGCATCGAATCTCGGACGAACGCCGTCGGAAACACACTTACAGTGTCACCGTACAGATCGCCGTCAAAATCAAACAGATTAACTTCAAAGGCGAACTCCTGCTTCTGATCGCCCACATACATCATTCCGTAACGTCGGCACGAGTCAACAGTATTATACGCCGCGTAGACGCCCGGGGCTGGGACGATCTTTTCCGCCGCTAATGTAACATTCATCGTCGGAAAACCCAAGCGCTTCCCGATACCTTTTCCATGTACCACCGCTCCCTCGAACTCAAGATCATGCCCCAGCATGGTCAGCGCCGAGCCAAAATCACCGGTAGTTATCTCGCGACGAATCCGCATGCTGCTCACCGGACGGTTATGGAACAGAATCGGATCAAGTGCTTTCAAGTGATATCCGTATTGTTCCGCGTTTGCGCGCAAGAAGGCGACATTGCCTTCGCGACGATGGCCGAAAGCATGATTCGATCCGATGACCAAGAAGCGACATGCAAGGCCTTCCAGTAAATACTTCTCCAAAAAATCGCGAGCACTGACTGCCGCGACCTCCCGCGTGAAGTTGATCACCACTACTGCATCCAGCTTCTGCTCTTCAAGCAACCGCAACTTCTCGACCGTCGTCGTGAGCAGCGGCGGAATATCGGTTGTGGAAACGATCTGCTGCGGATGCGGGTCGAAAGTTACAAGCACCGACTTCAGTCCATTCTCGGAAGCGCAAGTCGACAATTCGGCCAGGATTCTCTGATGGCCAACATGAATGCCGTCGAAGCTGCCAATTGTAACCGCCGAACCATCGCGCAAGAATGCGGCTGCCGATTCTATGTTGGAATAAACCTGCATCAGATCACTCTCACATATTCAACCAGCGGCTCATCGCCAAACTCACCAAACGCTACACTGCCACAGCGCATCCGGCCGATAGCTAGCAACTCGCCGTGCAACCCACGGACCGCAACCAATTGATCCAGGTCAAGCGGCTCGTCGTGTTCGAAGACGTCTTGTATCCGAATGGGCACGCCCTTCATCACTTGAGCAGCTCGTGGTTCAAGCACCCGGAGGGTCGGAATCTCAAGCATATTCTCAATCGGGACGTATGCTTCAGCGAACTGTGTCATGTCGACCGCGCCTTCCGCCATAATGCTAAAGCGTTCTTGCAGCTCAGCAAGCCGAATGGCACTTTCCAGGCGCCACCTTCCGATGGCTGCGCGGCGCAGATTGCTAACATAACCTCCACAATTTAGGCGCTGTCCGAGATCATGAGCAATGCTGCGGATGTATGTACCGCTGGAGCAAACAACCTCAATGCTTAGATGCGGGTATTCATACGCCGTGATGTTGATTTCGCTGACATGCACGTGGCGTTTCTTCTCTTCCACAAGCTGATTCCTGCGCGCATACTTGTAAAGCGGTTGCCCTTGATGCTTCACGGCTGAATATGCCGGCGCCACTTGTTCGATTTCGCCCGTGAACTCTGGGAGTAATTTCAGAATTTCCTCGAGCGTTGGCTTGGTCTCAGGCGAATGCGCCGTCAACTCGCCGTCGCGGTCAAGAGTGGTGGACACGTATCCCAGCGTAATTTCTGCCAGATACTTCTTGCTCTGCTTGCTGACAAACTGCGCGAGCTTGGTTGCCTTGCCGAGACAAAGGATCAGCAATCCGGTTGCCTGCGGATCAAGGGTTCCGCAGTGACCAACCTTCTTGATGCCCAGAGTTTTGCGCACTCTCGAGACCACGCCGAATGACGTGATTCCTTCCGGCTTGTCGATCAAAAGAAATCCGTTCATGCCGGCAACACCTTTTCGATCTGCTCAAGCAGAATGCTCTTTGCCTGCTTGAACGCACAGTTGAGATTACATCCGGCGGCGTTGCGATGACCACCTCCACCGTGAACTCTGGCAATAGCCGACACATCGATCTCTCCGTGAGAACGCAGTGATATCTTGGTGCGATTTGGTTCCATCTCCCGCAGCAACGCACCGACTTTGACGCTGCATGTGTACAGCGAGTAGTCGGCGAGTCCTTCAACTTCGTCCGCATCGCCAGAATGCCTGTCACGCAGACGCCGGTCCGAAAGCAGAAGGCAGGTTCGGCCGTTGTGATGAATTTCCATCGATGCTAACAATTCGCCGATCATTCGCAGTTGGTGCTCGCTGTAGCACGCGTAGAGAGCATCGCCTATCCTCTTCGGGTTTGCGCCGACATCGAGAAGGTCGGCTGCTAGCCGCATCGCTGCAGACGTCGTATTGGAAAAACGAAATCGTCCAGTGTCAGTCAGTATCGCCGCAAACAGCTCATCGGCATTGTCGCGAGTGATAGGTAAACCGGCTTCATGAAACAGGTCATAAACCATTATTCCCACAGCTTCAGCCTTGGCATCTACGTAATTGATTTGACCATAGTGGATGTTGTCTGCGTGATGATCTATGTTGATCACAAAACAATCGGGATCCAGAAGCTTTTGCACGTCACCGATGCGTGATATTTCCGGTGCTTCCAGAAGCACGGCACAATCAAAGCGGGGATACGTCTTCTCGGCGCTATAGACATCTACCAGTCCGTGTTTCGCCAGAAACAGATAACGGGGTACGGCACTGTCATGATTGACGATCATTGGCTCGCAGTTACACAACTTGCACAGGTCGTACATCGCCAGTTGCGAGCCGATCGAGTCACCATCGGGGCTGACGTGCGAAGAAATCAACACGCGTCCGCCCTGCCTTAACCGGCCGACTATCTCACTCGGTATCGTCTTTTCTTCGATCATCTTCCTCGTGAATCTGATTCAGCAACTCCTCAATACGCAGGCCGTGTTCCACCGAGCGGTCGACCTTGAATGACAGAGTCGGCACCTTCCTGATCGATATCTGCCGCGCCAGTTCGGACTGAATAAATCCTTTCGCATGGTCGAGCGCACGATTGGTTGCTTTCTGCGTCAGGGTGTCGCCATAGACCGAATAGTAAACGGTCGCCTCGGACAGGTCGGCCGTGAGTTTGACATCCGTCACCGTGACGAAACCGACGTGGGTGTCCTTGAGCTTCCGTTGAATAATCTCTGCGACCACTTCTTTGATCTGATCGCGCAACCGATCGATGCGTTTGAATGCCATTAGTAAAACGCCTTCTCACAATCGACAATGATCACTTCCGGGTTGGAAGCGATATAATTCTCAACACTCTCCAGAACTTGATCAATAAACACCTGCTCGTTGGCGACAATAGCCACCCCGAGCGTGGCACGCTGCCAAAGATCGTTGTCGTCAACTTCCGCGACGGAGATATTGAATCGGTTCTTCAATCTGTCTTTTAGACCCTTGACGATCTGTCGCTTGTTTTTTAGCGACCGCGACTGCGGAATCTGCAGAACGATACGGAGTGTTCCCAGCTTCATAGCTGTATTATAACTTGCGGGCAATTTCGATGATCTCGTAAGTTTCGATCAAATCACCTTCCTTGATATCATCGAAGTTTTCGACCTTGATTCCGCACTCCATGCCTGCAGGAACCTCGCGCGCATCGTCCTTGAAGCGTCGCAATGAAGAGATGGCGCTAGTGTATATTCCGACATGATCGCGAATGACACGAGCCATATCGCCTTTGTGAATCATGCCGGTCTGCACGTAGCTTCCGGCAATTACGCCGATTTTGGGAACGCGGAAGGTGTTCTTAACTTCGGCGAGTCCGGTAATGCGCTCTTCCTTGTCAGGCTCTAAGAGACCCTCAAGCGCCTTGCGAATGTCGTTTTCAACTTCGTAGATGATCGTGTAAAGCCGGATATCGATTTTTTCTTTGGCTGCCAGTTCCCGCGCGCGTGAGTCCGGGCGGACGTGGAAACCGATGATAATAGCGTTGGAAGCCGCCGCCAAGAGCACATCGGATTCACTGATACCTCCGACACCGTAATGAATTACGTTTACACGAACCTCGGAAGTGCTGATCTTCTCCAGCGTGTCGCGCAACACCTGGACGGAGCCGTCAACGTCACCCTTGATTATGATGTGCAGATCCTTGACTTCGCCTTCCTTGATCTGATCATAGAGGTTTGCGAGTGTTACGCGCTTTAATTGACGGAAATCCTGCTCGCGGCGAATTTGCATACGCTTGGAGGAAATCTCGCGTGCTTCGGCTTCGCTGCCAACTGCCAGGAATGAGTCGCCGGCTTGTGGCACTCCCGCGAGGCCGATCACCTGAACCGGTTCGCCCGGCAGAACTTCATCAACTTTTTCACTGCGATCGTTGAGCAGCGCGCGAACTCTGCCGCTGTAATTACCTGCGACAACCGGATCGCCGACTCGCAGCGTTCCGCGTTCGATGATGACGGTAGTGATTACGCCACGACCGCGGTCAAGTTTCGCTTCCACTACCGTACCGCGTGCTAGTTGATCGGGATTGCTTTTCAACTCGAGCATTTCGGCTTGAAGTAGAATCATCTCTTTGAGTTTTTCAATGCCCATGCCCGTCTTGGCGGAAACTTCGACGAAAATGTTCTTCCCGCCCCATTCCTCTTGCAAAAGACCACGACCGGCCAATTGCTGCTTAACAGCTTCCGGTTTGGCACCCGGCTTGTCCATCTTGTTGATGGCGACAATGATCGGATCTCCCGCGGCGCGAGCATGATCTATCGCTTCGAGAGTCTGTGGCATGACGCCGTCGTCGGCCGCAACCACCAGCACGACAATGTCGGTAATGTGCGCGCCGCGTGCTCTCATAGCTGTGAACGCCTCGTGACCGGGGGTGTCAAGGAATGTGATATTGCCGGTCGAAAGCTTGACCTGATACGCACCGATATGCTGCGTGATCAGTCCCGCTTCGCCGGCAGCGACGTTCGACTTGCGAATGTAGTCCAACAGCGATGTCTTGCCGTGATCGACATGCCCCATAATCGTAACGATCGGTGCGCGCGGCTGGAGACCCTCTTTATCGGTGGCCTCATCCTCCTCCTCAACGCCGATCTCCTTGACTTCCTCGACTTCCAGACCATACTCAAGCGAAAGCGTGGCGATAGTGTCCATATCAAGCCGCTGATTGATCGTGACCATCATGCCCAACTCCATGCACTTCGCGATCAGATCGGCTGGTTTTACGCCAATTGAGGCAGCCAATTCGGCCAGCGACATGAACTCGGTGACCTGGATAACGTTGGCTTCCTCTTCGACGATCGTGCCATCCGGCTTCTCTTTGCGCTTGTATTTTTTCATTCGTTTGCCGAGATCGAGTTTGGCCATCGTCTTTCGGAAAGCCGCTCTGACTTCGGCAGTCTTGATTTCTTCGTGGCGTTTCTTTTTCCGGCGTTCTTTCTTCTTCTTTCGCAGTTCGGCAGCCTGTCGGGCGGTGCGCTCGATGATCTTCGCCTTGGACACAATCTTCTCGGTGCCGGCTGGTTCTTCGAACTCGAAGACCTCGGGAGCTTTCTCCTCGACCACGACGGGATCTTCCACCTTGAGGATCTTCTTCTTGCGGCTGATTTCCTGTTTGACGGTCTCTTTCTCCTCCGAGAACTTGGAGGAGATGGCCGTCAACATGTCGTCATCGGCGGTCGACATGTGCGATTTGACATCGAATCCGAGATCACGCACTAGCTTGACGATCGCTTCCGACGAGATATTGTATTCCTTGGCTACTTCATAAAGGCGTTTTTTGGCCATACCACTCTCTGCACTTGCGATGAACTACCGGACGATTGCCCCTGAACAACACCGATAGATAAACTTCCTATTCACTCACTACTGCAACGCTCGATCACTCGTGATCGCTATTTTGCTTCCTTCTTCTCATTGTCGTCGTCTTCCACATTATCAACGAACAAATCCGCAGCCTTGCGCGGTCTCGTAACTCTGACTTCCTTTTCTTCTTCTTTCTCTTCCGACTCGAGTTGCTCGGCTTCCGTCTTGGTTGTCTGCAACTCGAACATGTATTCGCGCGCGGCTTCAATAATCTGATCCGCTTTCTTTGGTCCGACACCGTCAATCTCGGTCAAACGCGACGGTGTAACCTCGAGAATGTCCTGAACAAACCTGAAATCGGCAGCAATCAGTTTCTGAATCGTGGCTTCGCCGATCGGCAGCTTGGATACCTCGACCTTGGCCTCGGCTTCCTCACGCTTGCGCTCGTAGAAGTCGTGTTCGGAGAGGATATTCACTTTCCAACCGGTCAACTTCGAGGCCAAGCGCGCATTCTGACCACCTTTGCCGATTGCCAGTGACAACTGATCATCCGCTACAACGATGGTCATCGTGTTTTCTTCAGAAATTGTGTCAATGCGAACAACCTTCGCGGGCGCCAACGCGCGAGTGACAAAGATTTCCGGATCGGGATGATACGGCACAATATCGATGCGCTCATTATTCAACTCTCGCACGATCGCCTGAACGCGGACACCCTTGACACCGACACAAGCGCCGACCGGATCGATACGCTCATCCGCTGACACGACCGCGACTTTGGCACGCTCGCCAGGTTCACGGGCGACAGTTTTGATCTCGATGATGCGCTCGAAGATCTCGGGCACTTCGAGTTCGAACAGGCGCTGCAAAAGCGCGTTGCTAGCGCGCGAAAGCACAACCTGCGGACCACGTTGCGACTTCTGGCATTCCAAGACCAGAGCCCGGATGCGGTCACCCTGCCGATATTTCTCTTTGGATATTTGCTCTTTCAGCGGCAGAATGGCTTCGGCCCTGCCGAGGTTGATAATGATATTGCCTTTATCCACCTGCTGCACGGTACCGGTGACCAGATCGCCGACTTTTTTGATGTATTCATTGTAAACTGTCTCGCGTTCGGCCTCGCGCACCTTCTGGATAAGAATCTGTTTGGCGGAAGCGATCGCATTTCGTCCAAACTCCTCGAAGGGGATGAAAATCTCAACTTCGTCGCCAAGCTCAGCATCGGAGTCGATCTCCTTCGCATCCTTCAGAGAAATCTCGGCATACGGGTTAACAATAGTCTCCACAACCGTCTTGACCGCGTGCATGTTAATCTCGCCGGAGCGACGGTCAATGTTCACGACTATGTTGTCGCCATCGCCGTATTTCTTTCGAGCGGCTGAGACCAGAGACGATTTCAGCGTCTCGATCACATAGTCTATCTCCATGTTTTTTTCAACGGCGATCTGGTTGAGCGCCTCGAGAATATCGTATTGCATCACCCGCTCCGACTTCAAAATATTATCTTTCCCTTGACGATATCGCCCA
>CAIYYT010000223.1 GCA_903930455.1 uncultured bacterium
ACCAGATGGTGCAAACCGCGACTGCCGGTATCGCCGATATACATCGCCGGACGTTTGCGGACCGCTTCCAGACCCTTCAATACATGAATGGTCGTGGCGTCGTACTTATGTCCTACCACTGGTTTCTTTTCCACTTCGTCCTCCACGTCCTCTTCGACTTCGATTTCTGCCATCAAATCACCTTATCCTACAAAATGGATGTCCGTAACAATGCTATCGTTCAGCGCCCGATTGAGCGCGTCGATGATTTCCTGTTTGGAGTAATTCAACTCCTGCCGCCAGACCGGCGAGGCGACTTTGACAACGAGTTTGCCGTCCCGAATACTAACTGCCTCGGCGCGCGCGGCAATATCACTACCGACAATTTCGCTAAATCGCCGCACGACATCTGCTTCCTTCATCCTCTCCGCGAGACCAAGCTGTTGCAACGTCCGATCAAGAATATCCTGTATTTTTTCCGCGCGTCGCACCATCAAACCTCGCCACAAACGAACTAATAATATACGACTCCACAAACACTTCAGGCAACAAAAAACTCCCTCTCACGACTGTTTTTTTCTGCCGCAACTCATTGACATACAACCTGTTACGAACAGGTGGCGTGTGGTCTACGTTTGATTTCTCACAGTTTTATAGAATCAGTTTTCCGAAGGCGATTTTGATTTCGCCCTGTATTGACGCGCCTTGCAGCAATTCCGCCGGTTTGGTTGTTGTGAGGAACACCTGTCCCAGTTTGGGGAGGAGCTTTGTCAATGCCGCCAGCCGCGTGTAATCGAGATCAGAGGACAATTCATCCAGTAGCAGTAGTGGAGGCTCGTGCAAACGATCGGTCAAATAGTCAAAAATGGCAAACTTGATCGCCAGCGTTGCCGATTTGGCCTCCCCCTGACTGGCATAATCGCGCGTTGGACGGCCATTGAGCACGATCAGCAAATCATCGCGGTGCGGTCCCACCGAGGTTGAGCCGAAATAGAAGTCCCGTCGGCGTGATTGCAACAGCTTCTCGAGGAACGTTTCTCGACCATCGGCATTATCGCCGGCCGACGATTCATACGACCACCGCAGCAGACTTTCCCCCGATTCCACAGCGCGATAATAATGCGAAACCTTCTCAGCAATAGCGGTTATCATCGCGAGTCGCTTAGCGATTATCTTCGCACCGACCGCCGCCAACTGGCCATCCCAAACTTCCAGCATCTCCAGTGGCGAGGCGTTTTCCTCGTCGATAGTAAACTCTTTAAGCAGGGCGTTGCGTTGCGCGATGATGCGGTTGTATTCCAGCAGTTCGGACAGATAACTCCGGTCCGCTTGCGAGAGATAGAGATCAAGCATTTTGCGCCGCATGGACGGTGATCCGAATACTAGTTCGGTATCTTCGGGGATAAAGCTGACGGCATGGAAATAGTCGAACAGGTCGGCGACGCGCGTTATCTTGACGCCATCAACTTTGATCTGGCGTTTATGCGCGCTGCCCCAGGCAATCTCGATTGCGGTACTGCTGTCACCGATCATCCCCACCAATTCTATGCGACAGACATCAGCCCCCTGCCGTAACAGGACGTCGTCTGCCGCACCGCGAAACGACCGCGCAGTGCAGCCGTAGAAGATCGCCTCCAGCACCGAAGTCTTGCCCGCCGCATTTGGTCCGACGATCAAATTTAGCGCCGGATTCGGGTACATTTCCAACTCACCGATGTTGCGGAAGTTGCTCAGCTTCAACGAAGTAAGATACAAATGGGGTCGTCCCTTCTATCGGTTTTGCCACTGGCACGCACTCTGAGCGAATATAAACGCTGCGATGACCCCCGCAATCGCTTTGTGAGTCAGTCCCGCACAACCACTTACAATGTCACGTTTAAGATTGAGGATCTCACCTGCCCGGACACTGGATTTGTTCCATTTTGCAGCGGATAAACGCCCGCAAACAGGTGTTAAAAAACTGCACTCCGCCGCCGATAATATAAGAGCAGATGCCAACACAGATAACTACAATCGGCGCGGCGCGCATGGCACGGCGGAAACGCGAGGCACACCTCAAGGAATATGTTGAGGCGATTCTTATTGCCATCGTCATCGCCGTGATCCTGCGGATGTTCGTGGTGCAGGCGTATCGCGTTTCATCCGGATCGATGCAGAACTCTCTTCAGGAAGGTGATTTCGTTTTCGTCAACAAATTCTGCTATCGTTTTGCGGAGCCTCAGATTAACGACGTGATCGTTTTTGAGTTTCCGATGAATACGACCAAGGACTATATCAAACGCATCGTCGCGCTTCCCGGCCAGAAGGTCGAGATCCGCAACAAGCAGCTTTATGTAGACAGCCAGTTGGTTGTTGATATTGGCGGGGTTTCCCACAGTGACCCGCAGACCTTACCGGAAGTATACTCGCAGCGTGATTTCTTTGGCCCGTTAACCGTGCCAGCCAATCAGTACTTCGTGATGGGAGATAATCGCGATGACAGTCAGGACTCCCGTTTCTGGGGGTGTCTTGACCGCAGTCACATCAAAGGCAAGGCGGTTTTCATTTACTTCAGTTGGACGCCTGACCCCAGCGCGCCGACCATTAGTTCGCCTTATATCTTCGATCTTTTCGCCTCGTTCTTCTACAACCTGACGCATTTCCCAGACCGTGTACGCTGGGATCGCCTATTCCACGGCGTTTCGTAGGCGTCCGGTAGTTGCCGGACTCCATGCAAGAACTACGCACTAAGTATTCACAATGTCAAAGAGCAAGCGGGCCTAGGCCGTCAGCTCCCGCAGGCGGATGGTTGGCCTGTTTGACCCCGGGTTCCCGATCGTGTTTTGATAGTCGTATCGCGCCGAAGACACACCCCTTGGTCCCCTCTCAAGAGGGGAATGGGATATCGGTACGGGCGAACGAGATGTTTCCATAAGGGCAAACACGTACGACAACGACAGGATCAAGTCATCCGTCAGATTGCCAAAGAGCCGGAACGGGTCACGGGGAAAAGGGGACGCTCCTCCATTGAGACATCGACATCGCAAACGTCCGCTATTGGTGCGATGTCGATCGGACTCGCGGTTGTCACGATACGCTCTATTACTGGGTTCCAGTTGACGGTGTAAACTGTTCTTACGAAGCTTTCGTCAGGACAGGTTTGACCCAAATCGAAGACGATCGCTACGGAAGACTTGCGAGACCCATCAAGGATAGATGGGGCACCTTCGCGATGATGTGGCAGAGAACCCACCGCAAGGGGACTGTTGAAAAACCCCTGTCACCTGGAATGTCGCGGCTAAAGCCGCTCCTACAAATGTACCAAACGCGCTGCTAAGGCAATTTGTAGGAGCGACTTCAGTCGCGACTTGCTAATTCCGATACTTCTTCGAAGCTCACCAAAACATGATCAAACGAACTTTTTCAACAGTCCCCAAGCGGTGGGGCACCCCATACACATCAAAGCGTGTCAGCCGGACGGCTTGTATCTAACAGCGCGAGCCACTTGGTATAAAGCGACAGACTCACTCACCACGGCGAAGTACGAACATGTCCTGGTTCGTTACGGCAATTGTTTGGCATTGGTTATTAGCCTAATCATTGTCGTACTACTGCAGGCGATCCCTGATCGAGTAGGAGGTAGTGCTGTGCATGGTGCGCCCTTCGACCGTTCGACAAACTCACGGCTCCCTTCGACAGGCTCAGGGCGAACGTCATGCACACTCTGCCGCTAATCACCCGACCCGCAAAGCACTCCGGGGTGACCTTCGGTGCCGCAACCAGCGTTCTACTAACTGTTGTGGAGAATGTTTTTGCAGTGAGGCGCT
>CAIYYT010000224.1 GCA_903930455.1 uncultured bacterium
CGCCACGGAAACCTTTGTACCGTATGGAGTCTGATAATAAGGTATGCCCTCAGTTGCCGTGATCAAGAGTCCGGATACGATAAGAACTGTCAGAGTGCCACCCGGACAGAGGCAGACCAATAATTGGCCTGTCCTTCACTACGGGAATGTTCCCAGAATTAACCCTGATGAGTGGCGTCTTAGAATATTCGGATTGGTGGAGAAAGAGCAAAGCCTGAGCCTTCCTGAGTTCGAGGCCTTACCTCATGCGAAGGTTTTCTCGGATGTGCACTGCGTCACAGGCTGGTCCAGGCTGGATAATCTCTGGGAAGGACTGCCCGCTTCTGCCATAAAAGACCTGGTGGAGATTCTGCCTGAAGCCAGGTTTGCCATAGTTCATGCCTGGGGTGATTTCACCACCAACCTCTCGCTGGACGACTTCTTCCAGGAGGATGTCATCCTGGCAACCAGGCACGATGGCAGGGAGATATCTCTTGAGCATGGTTATCCTGTGCGCCTGGTCGTTCCCAGGCTCTACTTCTGGAAGAGCGCCAAATGGATAACGGGCGTGGAGTTCACATCAGTGGACCGGCCAGGCTTTTGGGAGAGCCACGGCTATCATAATCACGGGGACCCCTGGAAAGAGGAGCGCTATGGATAAGGATACACCTAATGATAATGATTTTATGGACCCTTTCAAGGGCCTTTCTATGAGCTCTCACTCTTTTTTGACCTGGCAATTATTCAAGTTATTAATGAAGTTTATGGTAAATGAAGGCATATGTTGGTTATTTATTAGATAAGATCCCATCATATTCTGGTGAATGTGATGAAGTGCGTTAACATAATACTTATTTTGATGGCCTTGATTCTGCTCTCTTCGGGAGGGCAGGCATTGAGAACCTTTTCCGGGAACACGATTTCCATAGACTCGCCTATCGCGGATGATGTCTTTGCTGCGGGCAACATGGTGAGCATCAATGCCCCGGTGAACTCGGTTGTGGTGGCAGGAGGCACGGTGAATATCAATGCGCCTGTAAAAGGTGACGTCATTGCTGCCGGGGGCCAGGTCTATGTGAACTCCGAGGTAGGCGGGAAGGTTGTGGCAGCAGGAGGGAACGTAAATCTGGGAGGCAACATAGGCACCAATCTGGTGGCTGCAGGCGGCATTGTGAGCATACGTCCCGGAAAGACCATTGCTAGAGATGCTCTCATCGGCGGCGGCGACGTGGTTAACTCAGGTCGTGTCAACGGCACTCTGACCGTCTACGCCAATAATTTCACCAATAGCGGTTCAGCAGGGAAAGTGGACTTCTATAAGACAGAGAATAAGGCTCCGCAGAGAGACGAGAACCGGGGTCAGTTCAATGTCTTCGCCCTCTTGAGCATCATTGGTTACTTTATACTGGGATTGATCCTGGTAAAATACGTTCCCGGAATTTTCGCGGCAGTAGATAGCGAGATTCGTAGCTCTACCTTACTCAAGACCGTCATCGGTTTTGTCTTGATCATTGCCTCATTCATCGCCGCGCTTCTGGTGGCCATAACCATGGTGGGCTTGCCGGTCGCTCTGATCTCATCTCTCCTCATACTTGCCGCCCTGATGCTCAGCGGCACCTTTGTCTCCTTCAGCCTGGGAAAATGGATATTTGAGCTAGCGAAGATGAAGCAGGGAGATCTCATCCTCTTCGTATTGGGCTTCGTTATACTCAACGTCCTCTTCCTGCTGCCATATGTCGGCGGTCTGATCTCTCTCGTCTCCATGAGCCTGGGATTTGCGGCGCTCCTTTATGCGGCGCGCCACTTCCTAAGAGCATGGAATGCACCGGCCGCGGCAAAATAGAGCTGCTAAGAGAGACGTTCTTGCGGGCCCGTCTGGACCCGCAAACATTATTTGTGCGCTAAATCGATAGGTTATTTGTTCTGATTCTATTACTCTGCAATCGTGGTGATTTCTTGAAACTGGTAGTATTCTACAATGGAGAGTGATATGACGCGCCATTTGATGCTGGTACTATTCACCGCAATTTCATGTGTCGCTGTCGCGGCGCAATCGTCCGAGCCGAGATTTCTGGATGTGAACATCATCTGTTCTGCAACAGGTACGGCGACAGAGGATAATGGATCGTTAGTCTTTGAAATCGCAAACGGTCGGAGCTATGTTGGCAATTATGTGGTGGCGGATAGCTCCTCGGGAATATCGGCCAATCTCGCCCAGCACTATACTGGCCGGAAGTTGTTCTCCCTGGTGTTTAATCTCGTCCTTCGGCATGACAGCACCGGCATGCGGCTGGCTGGGCAATGGTCCACCTGGCGAACCCAGGGAGGTTCGGAGATGTCGGCTTGGAAAGAGGATATGATTGACACGCTGATTGACTCGGGAAAGCCGGTTACAAACAGGACCACTTACACGCGTGCAGGGCAGTGGTCCCCCGAGCGAACCCAGGGAGTCTTGGAGATGTCGGCTTGGAAGGAAGAAATGATTGACACACCAATTGCTTTGGGAAAGCCGGTGACAATCAGGATTGGTGATCTGACTGATGGCAGGCGGGTGGTCATGCAAGTAACCGCTTCGACTAAGGGACCAGATTTTCAGGAACGGCTCGGCGACAACGAGGTGACTCTGATCTCAACGCAACTGCTGGAAGGAAAGCAATACTCAAGAGCATTGAGTGGCAGGAAATACTTTGCGGACGGCGTACAGTTCCTGAACCATTTTAATTTGCCGCAGGCAGACAAGCGGGAGCTACGAATGGTGTACAGCGTTTATGTCTGGGGAGTTCCGGATTCGATCACCGGATCGATACCGTGTCATCTTACATTCAAGCGCATGTATACAATGCAGCCGTCGGGCCGTGAACAGGAGGGTGTGGTAGCACCTGACAACTATTCCTCTCAGTATTTCAGGGACATCGTGCTGGAGCCCGGGAAAGAAATGCGTCTCATTTTTCCAGCGGACACTCCTTCGGTTCGGGGTTTTGACATCGTAGACACCTTGATCCTTGCGCCGCGTTGATTGACTACTACCCGTATCGGGGTGCGGTGAGTACAAATTCATTCGCACCCCCAGATTAGGGACTGATGAAAAACCTCGGAATTGTCATTGCGAGGAGTCAGGGTGGGTGAGGGAGGGGAGGGGTAATGACGACGAAGCAATCTGCGCGCCCGTATCTGGAGAGCGTAAATCGAGATTGCTTCGTCGTGCTCCACACCCTGCGTCACCTCTCCGCACTCCTCGTAATGACACGGCCTGGGTTTTTTCAACAGTCCCATTAGTGCAAAACTCTTGCGGCAGAGAATTTCGCAAGAGCAGTATACGTCCCACGTGGGTTCAGACATATAACCAGCAAGAATTGAGAGAACCACAATCCCCTTGACAATGGCGGTGGCCGCGATAGCTTATCGGAAAGTGTCGCCACCGTATAAGGAGTGAATATATATGGACAAGGTGCTAAGCTACATTCAGGCAAATCGGAGCAAATTCGTCAATGATCTGGTAGAGTTGCTGAAGTTCCCGTCGATCTCCGGCGACTCGAAATACAAGAACGACCTGCTCAAATGCGCGGACTATTTGAAGGTCAAATTCGAAGCTCTCGGATTGAAGGCGAAAGTCTATCCGACTGCCGGTCACCCAATCGTTTACGCTGAGTATATCAATCCCGCCAACAAACGCACGCTTCTGGTCTATGGCCATTACGATGTCCAGCCGGTTGATCCCCTCAATCTCTGGCTTCATCCGCCGTTTGAGCCGTTTATCGACGGTGAGACGATTTACGGTCGCGGCGCATCCGACGACAAAGGTCAGTTGCTGGTTCATATTCTCGCTGTCGAGGCTTATCTCAAGTCGGGAATGCCGCTGCCGGTCAATCTGAAGTTCGTCCTCGAGGGTGAGGAAGAGAGCGGCCCGAGCCATTTGTTCGACTTTATTCCACAGAACAAGGAACTGCTCAAGGCCGATGGGGTAGTTGTCTCCGATACAGCTATGTACGCCAAGGGTCTTCCCGCGATCACCTATGGTCTGCGCGGCATCGCCGCCGCCGAGATCAAGGTTATGGGTCCTAATCGCGATCTGCATTCGGGTTCATTCGGTGGCTCGATCGCCAATCCGATCACCGAGTTGGCGCGCTTGATTGCCAAGTTTCACGATGAGAATTATCGCATCAAGATCGAGGGCTTTTATGATGACGTCCGTGAGTTGGAACCTTGGGAGCGGGAGATGTGGGCGTCGCTGCCGCATACTGATAACGGCTGGTTGAAGACGACCGGTTCGCCGGCAGTTCTCGGCGAAAAGAGTTACACCACATTGGAGCGCGTCTGGGCGCGTCCGACTTGCGAGATCAACGGTATCTACGGTGGATACTCCGGTGAAGGCGGCAAGACGATTGTGCCGTCATGGGCCGGCTGCAAAGTAACAATGCGATTGGTACCAGATCAGCGGCCCGACGATATTCTTGAGAAGTTTACCAAGTACGTGAACAGAGTCGCCTCACCGGCTGTCAAAGTCGAAGTCGGTAACATCGTCGGCGCCAAGCCGGCCCTGGTTGAGCGCGACAATTTTATGGTCAAAGCCGCTGTCAAAGCGCTGGAGAAGGGATTCGGCAAAAAACCGGTTTTCATGCGTGAAGGCGGTTCGATTCCGATCGTCAACACTTTCAAAGAAGAGCTAGGTCTGGAAACGCTGCTCCTGGGCTTCTGCCAGAACGATGACAACGTCCACTCACCGAACGAGAAATTCTCGCTGACCGATTTCCATCAAGGCATTGTTACTGCTGCGCATCTGTTCGCGGAAATGAAATAGTGGATATTGGGTCAGCCGTATTGCAGGGTGCCCCACCGCTTGCGGTGGGTAGAATGCAACAAGACGACAATTCACAACTGACCCACAGCAAGCTGTGGGCTTCCCTGATTCATGTCCTTTTGACTGCAAGTTGGTATTAGACTAATCGTGACTCTATTCCAACCCTCTACCCGCTTAATCTATCCGCTGATTATCGTCGGGCAATTGATTGCCGGTGGCACATTCCCCATTGCCAAAATTGCAGTCAGTTCTATTGAACCGTTTACACTGGCATTGCTTCGCTTCGGCATAGCGTCGGTGGCGATGCTGTTGATCATTGTTGCCACCGGTCGCGTTCGCAAAATCGAGCGCGGTGACTGGCTGCGTTTCATCATAATCGGCCTATTGGCTGTTCCGCTCAATCAACTGCTGTTTTTGTATGGTCTGAAGTTTACGACTGCCGGAAGGTCGGCGCTATATTACGGCGCCACTCCGATCTTTGTCTTCCTGATGGCGATTCTGTACCTCAAAGAGAAAGTGACCCCGCTCAAAGTCATCGGCATGGGCGCTTCGTTTGCGGGGGTAGCGGTTATCCTGAGAGGTGGACGTCTGGACGAAGGCGTTCTCTTCGGGGATTTTCTGGTGATCCTGGCTGTCATCGCGTGGGCGGCATACACGGTGCTTGGCAAGAATCTCCTCCGCAAGTACGGGTCATTGACCGTGACCGCGTATGCGCTCATCATCGGAACGCTTGCGTACTTGCCGATCGGCCTCCTTCCGGCGATTCGCTTTGATTATTCGCAGGTGCCAGATGCGGCTTGGTTGTCACTGCTCTATATCGCCATTATGACTTCCGTGGTCGCCTACTCGATCTGGTACTGGGCTTTGGCGCGCATGGAAGCATCCAAGTTGGCGATCTTTCAGAACCTGCAACCGATCTTCGCGGCGATTTTGTCGATGATTGTGGTCAGTGAGACGTTCGGTTTCGATTTCTATCTGGGTGGAGCGTTAGTGATCGGTGGTGTGTTGCTGACGCAAAGAGGATAGACGTAAGTCACTTGTCAATAATACCTGAAGATGCGAGTGTGCCGAAAGTGACGTTTTCTATGACAGAATCAAAGTTCGAAGACGGGTAGCCGCTGTTGCCGACTTGGCCAGAAATTCGTCGGTCGGAATCTGCCCATTGTTTTCAACTTCAAGCAGGAGTGGATACGCATAACGCGCTTTGTGCAATATATAGCAAACCCGCTCCCAGTCAACGATACCTGTGAACGGTATCCAATGTCGGTCTTCCAAGCCGTCGTTGTCAGAGAGATGTACGGCGAAGAGCCTGTCGGCGAATTCCTCCAGTACCTCGTATGGCTTCCCGGGTCCCAATTGGTCGTGGGATGAGTCATAGCAGAAGCCGAAGTAGTCCGACTTAAATTCAGCCAACGCTCGGCGCAGAAACAGGTTAGCCACTTCGCCCGGAAGATTCTCCGCAGTCAGGCGGATTCGCATGTTTTCCGCCGATTCGACCAGTGCTTCCAGCGAACGAAGCAGCGAATTGACGTTCTGAATACCGGCCTCCACCGGCCAGGATTGGAGATGGAGAATAACAGTTTTGGCGTCGAGTTCAACCGCCGCTGCCATTACCAGAGCAATTCGGCAAACCGAAGCCATTCGCGATTCGGAATCGGAATAAGCAATGTCATGTTTCGGTCCATACGGGGCATGCAGAGAATCAATGGCAATCCCGTGTTCCTCTGCCAGCCCTGACAGCCTAAAACGCCCCTGAGTCGCCAAATAGCCCGAATGGTTGGGGTCACCGCCCAGGCTGATCAATCGGAATGGGGTCGTCGCAATTTGCGCAAG
>CAIYYT010000225.1 GCA_903930455.1 uncultured bacterium
CGCCACTGAAAACAGCGCAACCGCGCTCGGCATTTTCCGCGGCAGTCCGCGGGACTTTGATCTTGTGATTACCGATCAGTCTATGCCCGGTCTGACCGGTGTCAAACTTGCCCAAGCGATTCACGAGATTAGTCCAAGTACGCCAATCATCCTCTGCACAGGTTTCGACGAAGGCATTTCTCGAGAGAACACCCGCGCGATCGGTATTCATGCAATCCTGACCAAGCCAATCACGGGTGCGGAGTTTAGTCGTACCATCCGCATGGTTTTGGACGAGGCGTCCAAGCCAGCACAGGCGAAGTCGTAGAAATCTTTCGCCAACTCCTCCGAATTATTCCCCTGCCCTGCCGTCAGTTCATCGAACTGGAGAAATAGCCTTTATGCAAGGTGGGATGACATGAACTGCAATAGAGGGATAAAAGCCGTCGGCCTGTGTTAACTACGACCGACGGCTGGTTCTATCAGAAGCGAAGACCGATCGAGACACGCTGTACCGACGACAGCCGTCCGAAATCGGCCCAGGCGTAGTTGACGTTCAGATCGGTATGCTGCCAAACCTTGAGATTCAGGCCGGCCCCGAAAGAAAAATTCTCTTCCTCGTAGTTGATCTTGTAACCGCCGCGTACGAAAAACTTGTCGAAAAATGCCACTTCGGTACCCAGCGCACCCTGTTGATAGTTGTCGGAAGGATCGTGCGCTTCAACGGCAAAAGTCACACGCGTGTTCTTTGAATACTGCCAGTCATAAGCGGCGCCGATGCGGAACACTAATGGCAACTCGTAGGAATCAACGGACAATTGCCCCTTGGTCTTGTCGTTATTCGCATTGTCAGGCGACGGATTATACCGGAAGTCCAGTTCTGTGCCACTAAACTTGAGTTGCGGCCCCAGATTCGAGATATTCATACCGATGCGCAGATTGCGATAACCGGGGCGCAGCATCGTGCCGAAATCAAAAGCGACGCCGCCGGCTCGCTCTTCCGAGATGCGCTCCGTTACGTACTTGACGTTCAATCCGAAGGAGAAGAAATCAGTCATTTGCCTGGCATAGCCCGCTGTAAGAGCATAGCTGGTTGCCGAAAACATCCGTCCAGTGCCGTCCGGCTGGTCGACGGTAGTGATTTCCATATCACCGGATGACAGCACTGTGGCGGAGACGCCGATAGTGCCAATTTTCGTCGGTGTCACATAAGCAATGTAGTTGAGCGTGACATCGTTGATCCAACTGGTATTGGTGAACTCCAAATAGGACTTGGAAAAACCACCCATCGCCGCCGGATTCCAATAGAGCGCATAGCCGTCATTGACAGAAGCTACGGACGCTTCTCCCATGGCCGTGTATCGGGCGCCCATTCCCAGTTTGAGAAACTGCGCACCCGCGGTACCAACTTTGGAGAGCGAGTTACCGGCATCCGCGGCGCCACATACAAGCAGCGCCAAGCCGGCAACCAACAAAGTGTATCTAAGTCGTTTCATTGCTGCCTCCTGTTGTCAAGCTACTTGATTACCGCGAATTTGCCAACCCGCGTCCCGACGCTGGAGTCGACATTGTAATAATAAAGCCCCGGCGCGATACCTTGTCCGTTGTTTGAAAGCATGTTCCAAACCAGGGTACCGCTGCCTTCATTTTGCAGTGTTTGCACCAGATCGCCGGATAGCGAATAAATCCTGACAGTCGCCTTGTCCGGCAGATGGATGAACTCCATCCGTCGCTCTCCCTCCACCGTCTCCCACGATGCCCTCGCGATATATGGGTTAGGTACGACCCTGATCTTGTCCAATTCCGCTGATGCATCTGCGTGATTGACACCGGGTGACTTAAAGATGAACCTGTCACCCGAACCGTTCACCGGTGCACCGTCGATCTGGAAAATGTCGCCGACATGGTAATTGGTGTCGGAGATCGCAAAGCGGAAGAACCATGTGTCGTAGTATGGGAAGCCTTCCGGGTGAGCCGATCCATCATAAGGATAGTCGACTACAACGACATAGTCGCGATTGCGCGGATCCCAAGCCGGATTCTGCTGATTCTGATGATAGATTTCGGCAATAACCTGTTGGTTTGTGGTAGTATTCCAAATCTCGAACGGTAGTTGAATCGGGGTGACATCATCATAGATAGAATATCCCTCCGAGCCGCCTGCCGTAAAGCGTACTTGATATGTCGAACGAAAATGAATGTCGCCTCCCAACGGCAATCCGAACACATCGGCGGTCGTGCCATAGCTTTTACCGAGATGCAGAGTCGTATCATTACCGCTTGCGATGAAGACTTGTTCAAAACTCGCCGGCAAACGCTCGCCGTTGGTCAACAGCAATCTGACCCCGTCAACGAGCGGAGCCGTTGCTACAACGCCGGTTTGATCGGTCAAGTCCTTTGCCAGCGTATCTCCGGTCGTCTTGTTTACAATGTGCCACGTTGTCACCAATGGAGTTTCCGTAAAACCGACTTCATACTCCTGACCAGTCAACTGCGTCCGATCAAACAGCTCGGCGGCCAGACTACCGTCCGACCTCCGACCTGCGCCCGTGAATGTGTGTACCAGCGTCTTCTGTATTTCATAGTAGCCTGCGGGATTGGTGCGAGGAGTCACCGAGACGGTGTTGATATCGCCTGTTGGCGTGCCATAAGCGGTTTGTAGCATGTCGACGCCGTTCGCTGTATCTCCTTTGTCGAACCCGACGACAGAGTACCAGTACTCGAATCCATTGGTCAGTGTCGTGTCGATATACGTGTGTGGTATCGGCTCGGATAGATCATCGATGCGCCAAATTGCCAGCGGGACATAATCAGGTCCGACACTGCCATCCGAATGGCGCTCCAGATCGCCCCAGGTTGCTCCCTGATCGTCTGAACGGTAGATTTTGTAACCCGCAAAATCGAGTGAATTGCTCATCGGATCGACACTCGCTTCAGCGCTATGATTCCATGACAACCGCGCCTGTTTGTCGCCCGCCAACACGGTTAGCTGAGACGGTTTCGGCGGTTCCGGTCCGAGGAAGTGATTACTATAAACGGCTTGCGCCATCTGTGCCTTCTGTCGAAAATCGGTTTCATCATAGCCGGCAATGATCGCAAACCCGATGCGGATTGTCTTGCCCTTTTTGAGATCTATACCAGACGTGCACTGTAGATAGTATTGATCCCCCGGAGGTAACGGCGTATCAAATTCATGCGCAGCGATAAAGGCATAGCGCTGCGGATCCTGTGCCGGGACTTCCTCCCAGTGACCGGTGCGAAACGCCGTCATTCCGATGTTGTCGGGTGTTTCTATGTAGCGGGTACCCATGATGCCGGTTTTGACCGAAGGACCCCAACCCGGATCGTAGCCGTCGGCGTCATAGGTCCAGGCGAGGTTCAGCGAGCTATCCATTTTCACGAGATCCCCGAGCCGTCCATTTTCGCCGGTTCCATCAGGACCGCCAATATCAAAATCGCAGTAGAGTCCAAAAGCGAAGTCGGTGTAATTATACTCGCTTCTGTTTGTTATCTCCAAGACGACAAAAAGGAAATCCTGATTGTAGCTATAATTCCACTGATAGACGGTTTGGCTCATCTCCAGCCCCAAAAGTGGTACGCCCAACTCGGCATCGTCAAACCGAAAGAAGCTTTCCTGTAGTGAAGCCGGACCACCGGGAACCATCGCCTGCGTCTGATTGTCCCAGACGCGGTTGTAATCCCATAGCTGAGTTTCCGGATTCCAAACTCGCCAGCCGTTAGCCGGTCGACCTACACCGGTGCCAACGGTATCCAATGGATCGTAGTTAAAACGTGTCGTATCGGTTGAAAGTCGAATCTGGTAGGACTCCGTCCCCGAAATCAGCGACGGAATAGGCGCAAAATCATCCTCTGTGTTGGCAAGCAAAGTATCACGACTGACACGTGTCGCCCCCATCCAGTACTTCATTTCCCCAATATAATTGTGCCCCGAACCCTTCGGCCATTCGGCGGAAGGATAACCGAGATCCCTCAGCCCGCCAATGCTACCCCAATTGGATATGGTCGTGGCGATATTGCCCTTATTTTGGATGATAATATCCTGTATTTCCGGTGGCGGCAAAAGGGATTTTTGCGGCGCCGCAACCGCCGTCGGCCCGCTAATGCAGGCTAACGTGGCGATCAAAGCCGCTGCAATCAACAAGAGTCTGACACTCATGAGGATTCCTCCGAATCAACAATGGCCTGTCTGGGTGCGGTTTCTGCCGACCCAAGCTGATACCTTAGAACATCCATTCCAACCCCCACTGAATAGTGATCGGTTCATCATAGTACTGCGGGTTTTTGGCCAGCAGACGATGCAACCGATTGAGATTCTCCACAACCGCCGGTTCCTGTGAGTCCGCTGACGTTCCGTAAGTATAACCATCATCATTGGGCAACCCGGTTCGGGTATAGACGTTGGTCACGTTGCGTCGGTCGAAGAGATTGTTGATCTCAACAAAAAGTCGCATTTTGGACAAGTTGTTTTTGGCCAGATAGAAATCCTTGTCCATGCGGAGATCTACTCGGTAGGTTGCCGGCATCCTGCTTTCGTTAAGACCACCTATCCGCAAGCCGCTTTCGTCGGTCTTGGTGTAAGGCAGCCCGCTACCATAAGTGAAGAGTGCGTTGATCCCCCATGCTCCAGGCAGTTGATAGCCAAAGAGCCGTGGATGGTCCTCGCGGCCAAAGCGGTAATCTACGTCCAGCGAGAACGAATGCCGCTGATCGAACGACAGCGGATATTTCTGCACCGGTATTGGTGGCGCATCTTCACCGACGGTGAAGTAGTTGTAGTAAAACTCGTTGGCGTCAGACGAATTGCCCTCGGCAATCATATAGGAATAGTTGGCGGTTCCGGATAGCCGCGAGCCACTTCTTTTGGTCAGGGCCAGATCAAGGCCTTTCACTGAGCCATAATCCCCATTATAATAGAGAGTATATGAGCCGCTGGGATAAACGACCAGTCGGCTTGATACAAGGTTAGAAATATCTTTGTAGTAAGTAGTCGCCGTCAAGCGCGTATTCTCGGCAACTTGCTGCGTCACACCGAACTCGTAGGAGATCGTCTTCTCCGGTTCCATGTTAGGATTCCCGACTATCGGATATCCCGTTGTCAGATCACCCTGCAGGTTGGTAAACATATAGGGATAGCGCGGCACCTGATAATAGTAACCGTAGTTCACGTGGAACAACGTTTTGTCGGAAACAGGGTGCGAGAAGCCGAGTCGCGGCGAAAAGTGAGTCTTGCTCTTGGAACTCAGCAATTTGGTTTTCTTGGCCGCATCATCCCAGTAGTTGACCTTGGCATTCAAATAGTCGACACGCCAGCCGGCGTTGATAATCATATAACCGAGTTCGATCTTATCCTGAACGTAAGCAGCAGCATAGGCCGGACCGACATCGTACTTCTCTCCGTATGGTCTAGTGTTAAAGAACTGCTTGTTGTCCCAGGACAGCTTGTTTTTGCGATACTCACCACCGAAAGTGATCAGATGGTACTTGTTGACCTGCGACATCAAATCAAAACCGGCTGAGTTGTAGGACGACATGCGATTGAGGTAATAGGGATAGAATTTACCGCTACTGATGAAATTAGTGTATTGGTAAGTTGAATCCACTGAGTAGTTGTCCTGAACCGTGCCATTGTATTTTCCAGTGTTGGGATCGACAGAATAGCCGGGCCACTGATCCCAGTAAACGTCAAACAAGTTGTCAGGAGCTAGCTTGCTCTCGGTTTCGAAATGACCTGCTTTGAGTGTCATGATCGAGGCATTCGACAATTGCCAGGTGGCTTTGGAGCCGAATCGAAACGCATGACCCTTGCTAAGGCCGGAATTCGTAAGGGCAAAATCGTATGATCTTCCATTGTTATCGCGATGCTGATACTGCTGCGTTTCCTGCTTGAAGTAGCTAGACGAAAACGTCAGCTTGAACTGCTGCAAGGGTTGGAGAGAGAGTTTGGACGTGACGGTCCAATTGACCGAACGGTTATGTGGCAAGTAACCACCGTTATGGACATATTCAACGGAGTTGAAGAAGCTGCCCTTGTTGCTTTGCAGCATTGGTATCGGACCGGCGAGATTGAATACAACGGAGTTGTCTTGTGTGCGCTGTAAATTGTCAAATGCGCCGTTATAGATGTCGTAGCGCCGCTCGAGACCGTCCGAGATCTTCAGCTTGCCGCTGTAGCCGTTGGTTCCTTCCTGCGTCAGCATGTTGACGACTCCGGAAAGCGCTTCGCCGTATTCGGCAGTGAAGCCGCCGGAAGCAAGAGTGATCTCTTCCAGTGCATCTGGCGAGACACGAGTGCCCAACCGCGAGACAAACTGATCCTGAACGGGCATACCGTCGAAGTAGTAAGTCACTTCACTACCGCGGCCGCCACGCACGTGCAGCAGTCCATCCGAGCCTTTCACCGTACCTGTCATCTGCAACAGCATGTTGCCAATGTTTCGGGCGTTAGGTAGTGTCGCCAGTTCTTCCCTGGTAATCGTCTCTACTGAACCAGTGACATCTTTTTGAATCAGCGGTCGTTCTGCCACAACTGTAACGAACGTATCGATCTCGACCGTCGTCGGCACCAACCCAACACTCAGCGGTGTGGTCAGATCGAGAAGCACCATCACATTGGCGCGTTTCTCGGGACGGTAGCCAATCAACTGGACGCTGAGATCATAGGTGGCCACCGGCAGATTGATGAGATAGAATTCTCCGTCGACGTCAGTGATCGCAAAAATCGATTTGCCGATTACCCCGACGGTTGCGCCCGCTAAGGGTTCACCTGTGGCAGCTGACCGTACAGTGCCGGCAATCTTGCCTGCGGTGCCGCCATACAACGTGACCGCTGACAGCAGGAGAAGAACCGCAAGCGCGCCTGCAAGAACCGAAATTCTGTAGTTCAAGAAACAACCTCCGACTCTGAGTATTTCCGAGCGATTTTGTGAACCTTGCGAACCGCACCGACCGGCAGGGCCGATAGTATGCACTGCCAAGGCAGTTCGATTCCTCCACTCATGGGGCTGGCTTGTGTCGCTCAAGAAACACGTGTCTCATCGTTCAATGACTTTCTCTCACCATTAGTGTCGGAAGTTGCGCGACAATTTTAACGTCCCGCCTACCGGTTTTTTCGAAATTGCGATCTTCTACAGCACCAGAATCCGATACAGAACCAAAATCCGAGGCAGCATGAAGCGACTGTCGCGTGTCGTGTCACCCTGCTCCGAAATGAATCGGCGCACGTTTCTCTCTGAAAAGGGATAAGTACATCAATCGCTCGGATGCATTTTTTGTCAATTTCCGGTTCAAGTATGAACCATTTCGGTCGACCGACGGTAAAGCCGAACTATCCTTTTCCGATAACTTGATACAGCAGGTATTCCAGATTCACCTTATCCCGCCGTCGTGGGCAGGAGTCGCTTGGTGTAAGGACGAAGTCTGGCAGACTCGGGTCTTGAACATCTTTGGCAATGGGAGAATACCAGACGAGTGTACGGCGTCGGACCCTGCTGCAAACAGTCTTCCGGTTCTGTTTTATCAGCAATCGTCGGAAGAGGAGATTTACTGCGATGAGGGGCGGAATCAGGACAGCAGCTGCGGTCTTGCTGCTGTTATCAGCCATTTTGTGGACGGATGCTCAGGCCGCCCGGCAAATCGCTGTCATTTACTCCGATTCTGCCAAACACACACTCCGTACTATCGCAGGTCTGGAGTTCTCTCTCAGAGAATCGCAGCACGACTGGGAAATCAGAGAGTACTTTCTGATCGGGACAGGTGATGCTCAAAAACCGACCATAGAAGCTGCACATCCGGAACTGCTAGTCACAATCGGCAGTAGCTCCACTGCCTTTGCCGATCAAGCCTTCCCTAACTTGCCCATCGTCTTTGCCAAAGTCCTAAATCCGATAGAATCCGGTTTCATCCAGTCGTGGGAACAACCGGGACGCCATATCACAGGCGCCGCACTTGACATTCCGGTTGAACTGCAGCTACAGAAATTCAAATCCATGATTCCCCGTCTGAAAAAAGTCGGTGTGATCTGCACCGAGAGGACCCACCGTTTGGTCGAGGAAGCAAAGAAAGCCGCCGCCAGCCTGGGGATTCAGATTATTTCCTATGAACTCGCTGCCGCCAAGCAACTGCCGGCGGCGGTCGACAGCCTTTGCCGATCGGTAGAAGGTATTTGGACGGTAGCAGACGAGGAATTGTCGACGCCTCAGTTCATTCGCTATGCGCTTTTGGAGACATTGCGCAACCGCATACCCGTGATGGGGTTCAATCAGACTTTCGTCGAAAGCGGCGCGCTGTTCTGTCTCGAGGCGGATTACAAGTACGTAGGTATTCAGGCTGCGGAAATTGCACTCCGCGTACTCAATGGCTCTGATCCCGCCAAGACCAGGGCAACTGTGTCTGAAGTAAACTACCTATACCTCAATCTGAAGACCAGCAAATTGCTCAACATCAACCTGCCCTCGGAATTGGTGAGCGTCGCTAAGGAGACCTACTGATGGATATCAAGCGTCTTGCAGCGTCGATCGGTCTGAAATGGCGGCTGATTCTCGGAGTTAGTCTGTTGCTGCTTACCAGCTCGGTGCTCCTGTCGATATTTATGGCCGGGCAGTTCTCTGACGCAGCGATAGAAGGATTACAGAGGCGCGGAGCTTCGCTCGCACGTAATCTGGCCTACAATGCCGAATTTGGGGTGATGTTGGAGAATGCTACTGAACTTGATGGGCTGGTTGCCGGACTCCTAAATGATAATGATGTTCTTTTTGCGGAGATCTTTACGAAGGACGGCGCTATACTCACGCGCAGTGTCCGTTCAGGCGTCGACACGATCGACATCTGTGTCAAAGGTGAAGACATCGACTTCCACAAGCCAATCAACATGCAAGGAAAGGAAGTCCTCTCGTGGAAATGCCGGTTGCCCAATGGTAAAGAGTACGTTGAGTTTCTCAGCCCTGTGTATACCCAGAAAGCAAACGTTTCCAAGGAGGAACTCGGCTCAACCGTGTCCCGACGCGGCCAGACAAATAAGAACGCGGTGGTCATCGGCTATGTTCACATGGGATTGGGTTTGCAAGAGACGCTGGCCAAAATCGAGGAGACGAAGCAGATGATTGTCTTCTTTACTCTTCTGTTGGTCATGCTCGGAATCCTGCTGTCAGTGACGCTGGTCAAGATGATTGCCAGTCCGATCAACACTCTGGTAGAGGCGACGGAGAGAATTGCCTCCGGCGACCTTTCGCAGCGCGTGCATGTTGCCACCGATCAGGAACTGGAGCGGCTGGCCTTAGCCTTCAACACCATGTGCGACTCGGTGCAGAAGACGCAGGGAGAACTTGAACTGCACAATCAGAATCTCGAACAGATGGTCCGAGAACGGACGCAAAAACTTGAGGAAGCCCAGCAGCAAGTACTTCAATCGGAAAAGATGGCCGCGGTCGGCCAACTAGCCGCCGGTGTGGCGCACGAATTAAATAACCCGTTAGGTGGAATCCTGGGGTACGCCCAGTTTGCTCTGGAAAAGGTGCAGAAGGGTAGCCTGAGTGAGACCGAAATTGGGGCATTTTCGCGTTACCTGTCCGATATCGAACTGCAGGCGCGGCGCTGCAAGATGATTGTCAAGAACCTGCTCAAGTTCAGTCGCTCTTCCAACAAGGAAGAATTTGGTCTGGTTGATGTCAACGCGTCGCTAGAAGAAGTCTTTCTGTTTACCTCCCATCAGCTTGGCATGAAGGATATTCATTTGAACAAGCAACTGCAACCCGATTTGCCGCATATTGTTGGCAATGCCAACTCGCTACAACAGGTCTTCACCAATATCATCATCAACAGCATGCAGTCGATGCCGGAAGGAGGCGAGTTGGTAGTTCACACATCGCTTGAGCCGCCCGTCGGTGAGTTCGGCGGCGCTGTTGCTATTATGTTTAAGGACTCCGGTAGCGGTATTCCCAAGGAGAACCTCAGCAAAATCTTTGAACCTTTCTTCACGACGAAGAAGGTCGGTGAAGGCACCGGTCTGGGACTGGCGGTTTCATACGGAATTATTCGCGATCATGGCGGGGACATTAAAGCTGAATCAACTATCGGCGTCGGCTCAACTTTTACGGTCGTTTTACCGATTGTAAGAGAGAAGGTCGAAATTACCGCCTAAATCACAAACTGGCTAGGCCATGCAACTGACAAGGTGACGCTGGGTATGACAGATAACGGAAAAATATTGATTGTTGATGACGAAGAGGTGATGAGGGAATTTCTCTTGGAAGTCTTTGCGCCCTATGAGCCTCTGAGCGCAAAAGACGGCGAAGAAGCCCTGGTCGTGCTGCAAGGAAACAATATTTCCGTGGTCATCACTGATCTAAAGATGCCGCAGATGGATGGACTCGAATTGCTGCGGCGAGCGAAAGAACTGAACCACGACATAAGAGTGATCGTGATAACCGGATATGCCTCATTGGAAACGGCCTCTGACTGCATCCGCGCCGGAGCTGCGGATTTCCTTAAGAAACCATTTTCTATCGCGCAAATCCGCGATTCCGTCACGCGCGCAATGGCAACTGGATGAAAACGCGATTGGTCAACAGGATACTGGTTGTTGACGACACCGAGATCATGCGGGATCTGCTCGCAGAGGTGTTGCACAACGACGGATACCAAGTAGACAAGGCGTTTGACGGTATTCAGGCTGTCGAGATGGTGACACACGGTCAATATGATCTGGTTATCACCGACATGCATATGCCGCGTCAGAATGGTTTGATCACAGCCCGTCGTATCCGCCAACTGGCCCCACAACTGATGATCGTCATGACCGACAGTTACCCCGATAAGCTCGGAGATGCCGCGAGTCGCGAAGGTGTGGTTGCCGTGATCTGCAAGCCGTTTGATCTCACCGAATTGAGAAACCTGATGCAACGAATCGAAGAGTTGATCGCGTCTCGCTGCAAGCCGGTAGACAAGGAGTAGCATTTTGGCTAACGGCGTCAAGATACTGATCGTCGACGATGAAGATATTGTTCTTCACTTCGCGACCGATGCTCTTTCCACGATCGGTTACGCGGTTTACGCCACAGCTAACCCGGCCGAGGCGTTGCGGCTAGTGGAGTCGGAGAAATTCGATTTTCTACTGACAGACATCCGGATGCCCGATATGGACGGAATAGCGCTCGCTCGCAAGTCCCTTGAGCTTGACTCCGAGTTGGGTGTGATCTTCATGACCGGCTACGCGGACGTGGACACAGCCAAGAAGGCAATTGCTGCCGGCGCCTACGACTATGTGATGAAGCCGTTCGAATTGCCGGAGATCAGACACTCTGTCACGACCGCAGTCCAGAAACGGCGAGAGCTTCAGGAAAAACGCGGGTCCAAGAGTTTGTCACAACTGTCAGACTTGACCAGCGCTCTCTACACGGTTGGCGATTGTCGCTCGTTGTTGAAACTGATTCTTGGCTTTGCGCTCTTCCATCTGGGTCTGGCAGAAGGATCGGTGATCTATTGCGACCGCAAATCGAAGACACTGCGGGTCGTGTCAACCGACAACATTCGGCAATCGGCGTTTTTCGAAGCCGAAGAGTCCTTTCCCGTTTGTTTGTCTGCCGATGTACTGGCTGCGACCGAAATGCAACACAACGGCTCGATGGAATCCCATCTGCTCTTCAGACAGCTTTTTCAGGAGACCAACTCCTCTGCAATCAAGAATGTACTGGCCGGTCAGCAGGGACATTTCCTATCAGTGTCTTTACCCGCTACCGAAACCTCCAAACTGATTTTGACAATTAAGAGCGAACGGGAGATCACTATCAAAGAGATCGACCGTCATCTAATGACCGTGCTCTTGAGCATGAGTTCAATCTCGTTGGATAACTTGGTTCTCTTCGAAGAGGCGCGCAGTGCTATGACACGATTGGAGGACCTCAAGGATCGGCTGGTCGGACTGGAGCGCTCGGCTACTCAAGGCATGATGTCATCCGAAATTGCGCATGAACTGAACAACTTCATCGCCATCATTGCTTCAAACATCGAGCTCTTCGAGATGAAAAGCCAGGGTCAGTTTCCTGAGGAGTCGGCGAAATACCTTGAGAACGTCAAGAGAAACCTCGGTAGGTTCGAGAGTTTCACCAAATCCCTGTCGGATGCCGGCAAGATGGTCACAAACCGTCAAATGGCCGATCTGAACGAAATGATCCGCGAGATCGCGGCCTTTGCTTCGCATCAGCGCCGTTTCCGTTTGATCAAGCTCGACACCAATCTCGACCCCAATCTGCCGCCTGTCTATATGGATACTTCGCAGATGCAGCAGGTCATCTATAACCTCCTCAACAACGCGGGTGATGCTATCGGTTCCGATCGACAGGATGGTAGCATTTCCATCACCACCAAATACGACGCTGAGCAGGGAGTATTCGAGTTCACGACTAAAGACAACGGCATCGGTTTCAGCCCGGATAACCTCAAAAAAGCGTTTCGTGATCGTTTCACGACGAAAGAACACGGGCATGGCTTTGGTTTAACCGTCTGCAAGAAAATCATTGCCAACCACGGCGGCGCTGTAGTTGTCGATTCACATGAGGGTGCCGGTGCTTCAATAAGAATCACAGTTCCCTGTGTTTTGCCGCAGACAGATCAGGCGAAGAATGCCGTCATCGAGACAAGTGTTCCATCATAGCCATTCCCTTCTCGGGAACCATCCAGCATTTTGACCGACCATTGCTCGCGAAGTACTTGACCCACTGGATTCCAGGAGCCAGTGTGGCAGCAGGATCTTGGCATTTCTTGGTGGGAATCAGGCGACCGCCTGAAAGAAATCTAACTTCACGAAAATTTGCTGCAACCGCTTCCCTTAGCAGGGCAGGCTTGGGCAGAAGACGAGGGACTGGCAAAGATCGAAAACTTGCGAGTCAACTGGTCAGAAGCACAATGCGGGCAAGTCTGATTATCTGCGGAGCGCTCGGATGAAACCAGCAACTCAAATTCTCTACCACACTCCTGGCAAGCATATTCATAGATTGGCATTTTTCTTTCTCCCATCCGAGAGTGTGAATCCAACGGAAGCACCGACGATCGCGCCGAATGCCGTGGAAATAATCGGCGACGATACGATCGCGCAGGCGCCGTTATTGCAGCCTACATAATGGTAATAGGCAAAGCCGGCGCCGGCAAACAATAATGTAGGAATTGCGACCATAAGCATCTTCTTCATGACCAGACCGTCCTTTCGAGGTTATCGAAACGCGCAAATACGGGACACTGCGCCTAGCTCTATCTCCCGTTAAAACGCTCCCGGTCCGAACCGGTTCCCGGTTTAACTTGCATGATTCCGCGGTTACAGGCGCATAAGGTTGACAAAGAACGCAATCTGGCATATATTGCCAGGAAATTGCACAGTTTGCCCGTCGAAAGCGTTATTGGCTAGGGAGCGGTACGTTCTTGGTGAAAAGAGTAATGTGCACATCAGCATGGGTGGAAATTGTCATCATGTGTCTGGCATCAGTAGCTGCATCGACGCTTGGAGGTCAATCAGTTCGCGTCAGAGGCGTCATTTGCAGCCAAGAGACCCGACAACCGCTTCCGAACGTCTATGCCAAGACGCTCGAGGGCAAGATTCTGGCAGTTTCCGACTATAGTGGCACATACGACTTTCGGTGCAGCGACAACTGTCCGTCGACAATTCGATTCTCTTTCATCGGCTACGCCGACACACTGTTGACGCCACAGTACAATCAGGAGACGAGGAGCTGCGACATTGATACGGTCTTTCTTGTCGTCCAGCCGCACGTGGTTGATGGCTTGATCGTCACCTCTGATCGACTCCAGGACCAGACTGCGTCGGCTTCAAGTTTGCAGAAGTATGGTTTGCAACAAATCTCCGCGGCTTCCGGGAGTCTCAACGACCCACTGCGTGTTTTGCAGCAAAGCCCGAGCGTCACTTCAGGTAACGATATCCGCAATGATCTTACGATTCGCGGCGGCAACCCCGCCGAAGCCGTAATCATGGTGGAGGGCTTTGAGACAGCCAATATCAACCACTTCGGTAGTCAAGGGTCAACCGGAGGACCGTTCGGTATGATAGCCGCAAATCAGGTGAGCGAAATACGGCTCGCCACCGGCGCCTATTCGGTGCGCTACCCCAATCGTCTGTCTGGTCTGGCTGAGATTGACTTGGTGGGTATGGACGAGGTCGCCTCGGGAGGCAAAGTGAGTCTCGATCTTTCCGGTGCCATTGCTGATCTACGCCTCGGCTCGAGAACAAGTCCCCTTTACCTGCTGGCTCACGGTCGCAAGAGCTATCTTGACTTGTTGAAATCGCAAATGAATACGCCCTCCGTGCCGCAATATGTCGACGCCAACATCAAAGCCGGCTGGAGGATCTCTCCCTCCCAAATCATAACGTTATTCACGATCAACGGCGCCGACCGCTTTGCAATGTCACCGGGAGTCTATGGTTTCGATGATGGCTACATCGACTACCGGGGAGATCAGATTTTCTCCGGTATCAAGTGGTCATCATTATTGTCGCCGACTTCCCTGTTAGAAACCCGTTATGCTTTCAACTATGCCCGCTATGACATCAGAGGGTCCTTCAATAATCATACTGCCTACTATGTCAATCAGGCGCTCGAACGAACACATCGTTTGTCCTGCGATCTTTCCAGCCGACGCTCCAGTTACCTTGAAGTGAATATCGGGGGAAGTCTCAGATACACTGCTGCCGATTATCCGCTCAGTTTTGCCGATTTCCGCGATGAATTTGGTGCCTCGAAGCGTTACGTGCGTCTGCGAGAGGAACTCACCTTCTCCGAACTGGCAGAATACGTCGAGGCGACGCTGACCCCATTTCGTCCTCTCAAGATAACCGCGGGAATCAGGTACGATTTCCAGACTTTGGCTGATGTCAGCCTGCTCTCACCCCGTTTGGCAGTAAGTTGCACATTGTCCAAGGCATTTACTCTCTTTACCTCTGTAGGAAGATTCGGTCAGACGCCCCCTTTGGTCTGGCTTGCATCCGACCAGCAAAATCGCACTCTCGACTACGTTCTCGCCTCCCACTATACGGCTGGCGTCAACTGCATCCTCCCGAA
>CAIYYT010000226.1 GCA_903930455.1 uncultured bacterium
GACGCCGTTCCGCGAGGCGATCAATGCGGAGATGCTGTACAACCTGCCGACGGATGAAAAAGAACCGCGCAAGAAATTCCATCAGGCCATGGCGCGGTATCTGGCGATAGCGCAGGACTACGCAGGGGCCGAGTCGGGATACGAGGAAGTGCTGCTGGACATCATGAACGAAGTGAATGTCGTACCGGTGGATGAACGTCTGGATGATCGTTACATGGGTCAGGGGTTGCTGGATGAAGTGTTGTCGGAATGTGGCGGCAAGCAGACACGGCCGTTGCATCATGTGGCAATCGGTTGGATAGCGGTGCATCGTCTGGGACTTCTGCGCGCAAAAAGCGAGGCAACACCGGCAACAGCGCTGGCGGAGAAGCGGCTTGACGATTGGTTGCTGGGGAAATCATTGATGTCGGCATTCCGTGAATTCTCCGGCAGTGAGAGTCTCGGATATGCGGACGCGCTACTAGTATCGATCATGGTAACGTTCGAGGACACGCTGGCGCCATACTCGAAGATGACGATTGCGCAGGCAGTGAAAGAAGTGCTGGTCGATCCGCGAGTGGTCGAATATTTGCAGATTCATCGGCATGAAGAGGTGCTGTATCTCAATAAGGAGCAGCTTGAGCGGTTGGTGAGCGCGCTGCTCTTGGCGGTCATCATTCAACTCAAAGCCAAAAACAAGCTAAACGACACGACCGCAGCAACTGCATTGCAGATGGCGCGGCAGATTTTGAGCGCGGCCGAAGCAGCAGGATATCGGGTGGAAGTGATGTTGAGGGGGTTGGGGGAGTAGGGGGGAAGGTCGGAAGGTCGGAAGAACCCACCTGACGCAACGTGCAGGAATGACCCACGTGGATATTGAAAAGGCGAAAATAGTACAAGCGACTCAGTTGCTTGAGGAAATGGATATCGATGCATGGGCGCTATTCGAGCGCGAAACGAACATGCAGAAGGACCCGACCCATGCAATGGTGGTCGGTATCGATGTCGTCTGGATCTCCCTTTTCCTTTTCACGCGTTTTGGTGAGGCAATCGCGCTGGTTGGGAATTTCGACAAAGACGAATTCGAGCGATCTGACCGTTTCACCCGGGTACAATCGTATGTGCATGGGGCTGGTGGGGATATCAAGAGGTTGTTCCAACAAGTCAATCCCAAGACAATTGCGCTCAACTACTCGGTCAATGATGCCGCATCAGATGGTCTCACGCATGGCATGTTCTTGCTGCTGCAATCATATCTTGTCGATACACCATTTGCCGAGCGAATAATCTCTTCCCAGGAATTCACCGGCAGGCTTCGAAGCAGGAAACTACCAGATGAGATTGCTCGTTTGGAGCGAGCGGCCGTCTTGGCGACACAGGCATGGGAAAAAGCGTATGAGCAAATTGAGGCCGGCATGTCAGAAAAACATATCGCGGCAGTCATTGACGGCGAGATCAGGAAAGTGGGCGGCATACCGTCGTTTGAGACAATTGTCAACGCTGGCCCCAAGACAAATCCGGGACACGGGCACCCAACCGACGCGCGACTCGATCCGGGGGAACTGCTGCATGTCGATTTCGGTGTTCGGATTGATGATTACTGCTCGGACCTTCAGCGGCTGGTCTATTTCCGTCGCTCAGAAGAATCAAGCCCCCCCCACGAATTGACCGAGGCATTTGAGACAGTCAAAATGATCATCGACGAAACCATGAAGGCCGCCCGTCCGGGCACAAAGGGGTACCAAGTCGATGCGCTGGCCCGGCGGGTGCTTCGGGAAAACGGGTACCCCGAGTACGAACATGCACTGGGGCACCAGTTGGGTCGTGATGTGCATGATGGCGGCGGTATCCTGGGACCGCAGTGGGAACGATACGGTAGCACGCCGTTGACACCGGTTGAGCTTGGCAATGTGTTTACGCTCGAGCTTGAGATCATGCTACCGGGCATCGGGTGTGTGGGACTGGAAGAGGATGTAGTGATCAGGGAGCAGGGAGCGAGATTTCTCTGCGAACGGCAGACAGAGTTGTTGATCAAATGAAGGAAGTCTTCGAAAAGGTCCGCGCCGGTGGCATGGGTGCGTTGTATCTAACTGATAACACAGATGTTCATTGGGAACGTGATTATGGCATTCGATCTTGAAAAGCTGTTCGTCGACGTGTTTGCTCCTCAGAAGGGAGATATTCTTACCATCATGTATGACCTACCGCAAGGCAAGGTTCTGGACAACAGTAAATGGTTGGATCGTCGTCGGATGGCTGACGAGTGGCACGCACAAATCAAGGCATTTTCCAACAAATATGGCATGGTCGTCAATCCAATTGTCACGTACAGCGCAACTGGTTCTCATAATTCAAATATGCCGCAATATGGGAAATGGAAGGGTCAACAAATCAGTATAGACGACATCCTTAAGAATTCGACAATTGTCATTTCCATGCCTGAATACTCGGCAACGGCACCGCTGAAGCGTTTGTCAAAGAAATATGTAGACTTGCGTACTGCAAGCATGCCGGGGGTAACAAGGGCGATGGAGCGCACTGCACTTGCTGCCGATTACGAAAAGGTCGCCGCGGTCTGTGCTCAATTGGTACCACTTTTTGAAAAAGCTGACGGCATCGAAGTCCTGTTTTCAACGGGTCACGTTTGCTACTTTGACACATCGAATCATAGTCATGTGGGTGAAGACAACGGCATTCTCCATCCAGGCACTGGCATAAACGCTGACCGAGTTATCAACCTCCCCTCCGGAGAAGTATTCGTTTGCCCAAACGAAACTGATAATAGCCGGACGGCAGGCTTGATTCCTGCGGTTATTGACGAAGAGACCATTGTCTTTGCAGTAGAAGCCAATCAGATTATCCGCGTGGACGGGGAAGGTCCGATTGCTGAGAAGAAACGCCGGGAATTTACTGCCGAAATAGCCCTTCGCAATATCGCTGAAGTGGCAATCGGCTGCAACGACAAGGCTGTTGTCACCGGGAATGTCCTGGAGGATGAAAAGGCCGGGTTCCATTGGGCGTATGGACGAAGTGATTTCCTTGGCGGCATTGTTGGAGTAGACAGCTTCACCTCTCCAGACAAAGTGTATCATAAGGACATTGTTTA
>CAIYYT010000227.1 GCA_903930455.1 uncultured bacterium
GTGGTACACAGGTGACTTCCCCCCGACAGATGTTATCCGTATTGACAGCGTTACTGACGCAACCGTCGACGCTGGATATCATGGTTGGGGAGGCATTCTGGGTCATCCTATCTGCGACAGCTTAGACGGCCAAAAGATTATGCCTCTGTCAGCGGTAGATTTCTATGATGGTGGTATTGATATCACTTGCGCCGACTCAATCGATGCGCGTGGCGATCTTAACCTGAACGGTATTGCCAACGAAATCGCTGATGCGGTTATTTACACCCAGTACTTCCTGGTTGGCATCGACGCTTTCCCGATAATCAGCGGTTATGCTAACAGTCGTGAAGCCGCTATTGCCGCTTCCGATGTTAATGGCGATGGCAAGCCGTTGTCGATCGGCGACTTGGTCTACCTGATCCGCATCATCTCAGGCGATGCTCAGCCGTATGCCAAGTTGTCACTGTTTGCTCAGGATGTGGATGTGCGTTTTGACGGCAAGGTTGTGGCGACCGAGTCGAATGTAAAGATCGGGGCGGTCTTGCTGACGTTCAAGGTCGGCGAGGACATCAAAGTAACGAACCTGACGAACCTCACTCTGAATCAGAGTTTGGTGGCGGGCGAGTTGAAGGTACTGTTGTACGACATTTCGACCAAGTCGATTAGTTCGGGTCTGAGCGAGGTGGTCCGTATTGAGGGACAGGCGGAGTTGGTGACGGCGGAAGTGGCCGACTATGACGGCAACATGCTGACCTCGAAGCTGGAGCAGGCGGCATTGCCAACGACGTTTGCGTTGGGTCAGAACCGTCCGAACCCGTTCAATCCGGAAACCGTCATTGAGTTTTCGCTGCCGACTACCGGTGAGATCTCGCTTAGGATTTACAACGTGGCGGGGCAATTGGTAAGGACACTGGTCAGTGGCACCACTCCGGCCGGTTACTATCAGGTTCGCTGGGACGGTCGCGACGCCAATGGCAGCAACGTCTCATCCGGTGTCTACTTCTACAAAATCGATACCAAGAACTTCTCCGAAACCCGAAAGATGCTCTTGGTCAAATAGGACTGATCTCTCAGCCGGCTGTTACGACACCGCCACAATAACAAAACCCAAAACCCCGTTCAAATATGAACGGGGTTTTGATTTCTATGATTCACTTGACGCTCAGACTTCAGGATTGGTAAGATACTGTAGTGCCAATAAGTAACTCTGGGCACCGAAACCACTGATTACACCAATTGCTCCGCGCGCGGTAATCATGGGCTGCCGAAACTCTTCACGCCGATAGATATTACTCAGATGGACTTCGACAGCCGTCGTCTTTGACGCCAACAACGCATCCAGTATGGCCACCGAAGTATGAGAGTATCCGCCCGGATTGATAACAATGCCGCTAACATCAGAGCCGGAACTCTGGATCAGGTCAACAATAGCACCCTCGGAGTTCGCTTGATGAATCTCGACTCGGCAATCGAGACGTCGCGCCTCAGTCTCGATCTGATCGTTGATCTGCCCCAATGTCTGATTACCGTAGATCTCGGGCTGACGCTGGCCCAGCGAATTGAGGTTGGGTCCATGGATGACCATGATCTTTTTCATTTGCTGATCCTTTCCCGCGTTTCAGCAAGGGAGCGCTTGAATTGTGCACAGCTAATCGGCACTATCTGATGAGTGCCGCAACGCGGTAATAGAACGAAGTTAATCTGCTTGCCGGACCGCTTCTTGTCGTGCTTGATCTTCTCCCATAGAAGTTCGGCGTCAAGCGCCGCAGCATCGAAGTGGTCGTAGATCGCGATGATAGCACTCCACATCTGGTTGAAATCTCTCTGTGAAAGTGATGAGTACAGTTGTGACAGCGTCAGCGCGATGAGCATGCCAAAGGCTATGGACTTGCCGTGTGACCAGCCTGCGACGGCCTCGACAGCATGACCGGTTGTGTGTCCGAAATTCAGCACGCGACGCAGACCTTTCTCGTAAGGATCGGCATTGACTATCGCCAATTTGGCATTGATTGCGTCCGCGATCAGGTGATTCAGATCTTGCCGGCCGATCAGAAACTGCAAGTTGGGAACGTGCTTCGCGAACAACCGTCGATCACTTGCAGCAAACACCTTGATCGCCTCTACGAGTCCCTGCTTGATCTGCACCGTGCGTAAGGATGAAAGAAGACGACTGTCGCAGATCACCATTCGAGGTGCATGAAAACTGCCGACGACATTTTTGGTGTTGTGCAGGTTGACAGCGTTCTTGCCGCCAATGGCCGCGTCGATTTGAGCCAGCAGCGTTGTCGGCACGGCGACGTATGCAACACCGCGCATGTAACATGATGCCACAAATCCCGTGATGTCTGTCACAACTCCTCCACCGATGCCCAACACAAGACTCTCGCGGTCAGCTTCATTTTCCCACAACCAACTCAGGAGTCGCTGGAGTCGCGCCAACGACTTATGCCGTTCGCCGCGTGGGAACAGATAAACCGGAACACCGGCAAGCATGTGCTTGAGTATGCTCTGGGAATAGAGTTCAAACACGCGCTCATCTACCACAGCACACACGGCGCTGAACTGCTTAAGGAAACGTGGAGTTGCCAGTTTGTCAATTATGTCTGCGCCGGAATATATCGGCGCCGTGACAGGCGGATGCAGAGGTGTAAACAGAAATCGCTTCATTCGTTAAGCCACTCCAGATAGAGTGTGATGATCTCTTCCTCTGTCCGCTCAAGGTCGCCGCTGCTCGTGTCAACCTGATGACGGATCCCCTCATAGAATGCGGCCCGACGGTTGTAGATTTCTTGCAAGCGTTCTTCCGGTGAGAAGCCATTGAGCAGCGGACGATCCGTGGCGTTGCTCAGTCGAGTTACGAGAACTCCGATGGGAGCGTGCAGAAGAATGACCAGTCCGTTGGCGAATGCCGCCGCCATGTTGCCGTGGTTTGTCAGCATACCACCGCCAGTGGCTATCACCTGATGCTCGCGATTGATGATTTCCGGCAGAAGCGCCGTTTCGTGCCGGCGGAAGAAGTCCTCGCCGTGAACCGCGAAGATCTCGGTAACTGGCAGCGACAATTGGCGTTCGATAACAGCATCGGTGTCGATGAAGATATAGGCCAGCTTGCGGGCGACGACCTCGCCGATCGTGCTCTTGCCGGTCGCCATCATGCCGGTAAGGAACAGGTTTCGTTTCTTAGCGTGCGCGAACATACTTCAGATAGGAATGATAGTTGGCAAGCGTTTCGCGCATGGAGTCACCTCCGAATTTCTCCGAGAGGAGATCGGCAATCACCAACGCGACGACAGCTTCACACACAACGCCGCCCGCGGGGACGATACAGATGTCGGAGCGAACATAGGGCGCAATGGTCTTACGCTTAGTCTTCAGGTTGACCGAGTCGAGCGGTTTGCTGAGTGTCGAGATCGGTTTGAAGAACGCACGTAGTAGAATTTCCTCACCATTAGTGATGCCACCGATGATACCGCCTGCATGATTGGAAACGTGACGATAGCCATCATTGTTCTCGTAGACAATCGGGTCATTGACATCGCTGCCAAACGACGACGACGACGCGATGCCGTCACCAATCTCGACCGCCTTGACTGACGGTACACTCATTATTGCCGCTGCCAGGCGCGCGTCGGCACGACGGTCCCATTGTACATAGCTGCCCAATCCTATTGGCGCTCCCGTTACAATCACTTCAGTGGCACCACCACGAGTGTCGCCTTGCTCGACCGCCCTATCGATCGCCTTGATCATTTCGAGCGTACTGCTCTTGTCGACGCAGCGCACGTGAGATGACTCAACATCGCGAAAGACCTTTGGTGTAAACTTGACCGGTGTGTCATACGCGACATCACCAATGCGCCGGGTGTGCGAGTACACTTTGATCCCGAAATGAGCAAGATACTGCCTTGCCACATTGCCCAGCGCAGTACGCGCCACTGTCTCGCGTGCCGATGAGCGTTCGATGGCTTTCTGGATGTCATCAAGACCATACTTGAGGTAGCCGACCAAATCAGCGTGTCCCGGGCGCGGGATGAGCTTCTTCTCGCGCTGATGCCCCTTCCAGTTTGCCCAATCCTTGTTTTGGATCAGAATCGCGATCGGACTGCCAATCGTCACGCCGTCCCATATTCCGGCAGTTACGATAGCTGTGTCCCGCTCAATGCGCATGCGCTTTCCACGACCGTAACCCATCTGCCTGCGGCGAAGGTCAAACGTGATCGCCTCGCCATCGAGCTTCATGCCGGCGGGAATTCCCTCGATAATCGCAGTCAGTGACGGTCCGTGCGATTCGCCGGCGGTGAGGTACCTAATCAATGCGCAAGGCTCCGTCAATGATCCTCAGCACGCGATTCACGGTCACTTCTTGTCCGGTCATAATCCTAAAACTCCTGACCGCCTGAACTGCCAGCATATAGTTGCCTCGCAAATGAGCGCGCTTGACAAGATCATAGTTGCCGTAACGCAGTTCGAAGATCCGTGCCACTTTCTTGATCACGCTTCTGTCTGCCAAATCGGTGATTGCAGCGGGGGTGCAATTGATGCACAAATCGCAACCGGCCAAATTGTCAATGGCCTCCTCCAATAATGCGGGACGATAACCGGACGGACGCGGTAGCCGTCGGACAAACGCGCCGAAGCGCAGCAGTGAGGCGGGAGATCGATGATATACATGAATGGCGCGCGCGCCATGAGAAACCAGATAGTAGTAGGCCGTCTGTGCGCCGCCTCCCGAACCGATGATAGCAACGTTCGCGCCTCTGACCGAGATTTTCAGTCGGCTTTCAATGCTCTGCCTGATACCTTCATAATCGGTGTTGTAGCCATGCAGCACCCCCTTGCGATTGATCACAAGATTTGCTGACTGTGTCTGCTCAGCCACAAAATCGAGCCGATCGAGTAGCGGCAGAATTACGCGCTTATGCGGAATAGTAACACTAAATCCCGCAAGTGGTAGTAGGCGCACGGATTTTATGAAATCGTTCAGGTCAAAGTTCCGCAGATCGAAGACGTTGTAGATTGCACAGATGTGTTTGTGCGTAAAAAGTTCGTGGTAGATCGTCGGCGACAGTGAATAGCCGATATCGGCGCCGATTATGCCGTAGATTGGAGTGTTTTGTTTCATGCCACAACCGCCTGTAGCGTATGATAGAACTCCGGCGCGGAAATCGCAAAACATTCTTGATAGTCACCATGGAGCGAACCTGACAAAAGCAACTCCATGATTTCAATTGCCATTGCCAATCGATGATCGCCTCGGTGATCCGGCGGACGAAGGCGCATACGCGCACCAGCCACAATCGTCAGGGTATCGGCTTCGATCCGAGTATCACAGTCGTAGCACCGGAGCATGTCGGTAGTCCCCAACAAACGATCTGACTCTTTGACCCGCAATTCACCCAGGTTTGCGAAGGTGGTCGGGCCTTCGGCAAAGGCGGCCGCTACCGAGAGAATCGGAACCTCGTCGATAAATCGAACGGAGTCAAGGTCAGTGGCATTGATGCCATGCAACTCCGACGACTTGACCACAATATCTCCAACCAACTCGTTCCGATAAACTCTCACGTCTTCGACAACGATGCTCGCACCCATCCTCTTCAGTATGTCTATTGCACCCGTGCGAGTTTGATTCACCAGCACGTTTTCAATAACCAATTGACTATCACGAGCCAAAGTCGCTGCTACAATGAAGTATGTCGCCGTCGAGATATCGCCCGGAATGTCGTAAACGAATGGTTGCAGGCGGGCTGGAGGTCGGATGGTGAGCCCGTTTGCCATTGTCTGGATATCGATACCCTGAAACGCAAGAAAGCGCTCGGTATGATCGCGTGATTGGCTTGGCTCGCGGTAGGTCGTCTCTCCATCCGCAAACAACGCCGCGAGCATTACTGCAGACTTGACCTGTGCCGAGGCGACCGGCGAATCATAGGTTATTCCGTGAAGCGGTTTGCCATGCACTATTACCGGCGGTTGATCATTGTTGTTCGCGGTCTGAAGATCGGCACCCATCAGTTTGAGGGGTGTAATCACCCGTCGAACCGGGCGGCGATTGAGAGAGTTGTCTCCGGACAACTCGCACGACACCTTGCTGCCGGCGAGAATGCCGAGCATCAGCCGCAGGGTTGTGCCGGAATTGCCGCAGTCCATTTGCTCGTGCGTGTGTGCAAACGCGCTCAGCCCTCCGCCGGTGATCAGCAGTCCGTCGCCGCGCTCTTCAGTCAGCACTCCCAGTTGTTGAAGAATTCTCAGGGTTGTGGCAACATCGTCGCCACCAGAGAGATTGTGAATCTCCGATTGTCCCTTTGCCAAAGCGGCAAACATCAGCAGACGGTGTGACAACGACTTGTCGCCCCTGAGTCTTATTCTGCCTTGGATTCTTAGTCTCTTCACAAAAATCGCAGATCAACAAACGTTTTTGCCCTGACAGAACCCGTTTTGCGGTGCCTTGTCAAGACCTTTCAGCGGCGGTTGCTTCTTTCCGTCGCTATCAAAACACAGACACAGGCACCGATAAAAAAACCGGCAGAGAAGCTCTGCCGGTTTGCATCGTATTAGTCTATCAAAGATTACTTGCCACCAGAAGGGGGGGTTGTCTGCTGCGTTCCCTGCTGCTGGCCTTGCGCCGGCGCCTGCGTCGGCACGGGTTGTTCCGTGGCCATGCGATTGACAGCGGACTCGCCGACTTGGCCGGTCGAACGACCTCTTGCCACGAGTGTCAGCACAATGCAGGAGACCATGAACAGTATCGCCAACACTGTTGTAGCTTTGGAAAGGAACGTGGCTGCGCCACGACCGCCAAAAACGGCTCCGCTCAAGCCACCACCACCAAACGCTCCCGCCAATCCTTCGCCTTTGGAGGACTGCATCAGCACTACCAACATCAGACCGCAACAAATGATCACGTGAATCACAATGAGAACCGCAAACACGAATGACTCCTTCTACTATTGCCGAGCCGCCGCAATGATCTTGTTAAACGACTCTGCTGTTAAGCTCGCTCCGCCGACCAGACCTCCGTCGATATTCGGCTGACCGAACAGTTCACGTGCGTTGTCCGGTTTGATCGACCCGCCGTAGAGGATGAGCACATCATCCACTATGGCCTGGTAATGCTCGCGCAGCACCGTGCGAATATAGCCGTGGACTTCCTCTGCCTGATGAGGAGAGGCCGTCCTGCCAGTGCCGATCGCCCAGACCGGTTCGTAGGCAATCACTGTCCGCCGAAGCTCGTCGGCTGGAACGCCATCCAAAGAACCAAGTAATTGAGTCTGAACCACGTTCATCATTTCGCCGGCATCTCGCTGGTCGAGAGTTTCGCCGACACAGACGATCGGGTTCAGATTCTGCGACAGCGCTTTCTTGAGCTTCTGATTGACCAGCATATCGGTTTCGAAAAAAAGCTGCCGTCGTTCCGAGTGTCCTAAGATAACATACGAGCAGCCCAGCGTCAACAGCATTTTCCCACTCACTTCGCCGGTGAACGCACCTTCATCTTCCCAATGCATATTCTGTGCTCCAACAGCTACAGCAGTGCCTTTGACAGCAATTATCGCACTCGACAACGACGTAAACGGCGGGAAGATAACGACTTGCGGGTCAGTAGCCTGCCCGACAAAATCAGCGATTCCTTTGGCTAGAGCCGCCGCCTTCTCAGGTGTCGTATACATCTTCCAGTTGCCAGCGACGAGTTTTCTTCTCTTCATTAGCTCACTTCCTGTCCGTCAAGGCCGCAACGCCTGGAAGCACCTTGCCTTCAAGGAATTCCAGTGAAGCGCCGCCGCCAGTTGATACATGCGAGAACTTGTCCTCCAGACCTGCCTTGGCAACAGCGGCAGCGGAATCACCGCCGCCAACAATCGTGATCGCTCCAGTTGCAGTCAAATCCGCCAACACCTGCGCCATTTTCATTGTGCCGATGGCAAACTTCTCGGTTTCGAAAACACCCATCGGCCCATTCCAGACAACCGTCTTGCAGCCAGCAAGCTCGGCAGCGAACAGCTTGATTGTCTCAGTGCCAATATCCAGACCCTTAAGATTCGCGGGGATTTTGCCGGCGGGACAATTCGTGACTTGCGCCGTGTCCGAGATTTCGGCGGCACAGGCAAAGTCAACCGGAAGTACAAGCTTGACGTTCTTGGCAGCCGCATCTTTGAGTACTTGGCCAGCAAGTTCAACTTTGTCCGCCTCCAGAAGCGAACCCCCTATTTCTTGTCCCATGGATTTCTCAAACGTAAAAGCCATGCCACCGCCGATGATGATCTTGTCAACTTTGTTCAGCAGATTTGTGATTACATCGATCTTACCCGATATCTTCGCGCCCCCCAGAAGCGCCACAAATGGTCGTTTCGGGTTAGCCAGCGCGGCGCCGAGGTAATCCAATTCCTTTTTCATCAGATAGCCAGCCGCCGACTGGTCGAAGTAGTGGGTTACGCCTTCAGTCGAAGCATGCGCGCGGTGCGCGGTGCCAAAGGCGTCGTTGACATAGACATCGCCGAGATACGCCAATTTCTGGGCAAAATCCAAATTATTCTCTTCCTCTTCGGGATGGAACCGCAGGTTCTCCAGCAGCAGAATCTCGCCATTTTTGAGTGAAGCGACAGCCTGCTCAGCCTCGGGGCCGACACAGTCATTAGCAAAGTAGACTTTGTGTCCACTCAGTTTTTCGAGCACAGCGGCGACCGGTTTGAGACTCATCTTGGCAACTACTTTGCCGTCCGGGCGACCAAGATGCGACATCAGAATCAACTTGCCGCCGGACAACACGATCTTGTTGATCGAGGGGAGCGATGCCCTGATGCGCAGGTCGTCTTTGACCACGCCTTCCTTGATCGGGACATTGAAATCAACCCGCATCAAGACTTTGCGGCCTGCCACCTGCAAATCGTCAATGGTCAGTTTGTTCATGTTACATCATCCGTTCCAAAGCGTCGACCATACGGCATGAGAAACCCCATTCGTTATCGTACCAAGCGAACACCTTGACGAAATTGCCGGACGCCATCGTCATCAATGAGTCAAACACCGACGAATGCGAGTTGCCGACGACATCAATCGAAACGATCGGCTCGTCCGAGTATTCCAGAATTCCCTTCAGAGGGCCAAAAGCCGCGGCCTTGATTACATTGTTGATCTCATCTTTCGTTGTATCCTTCTTGAGTATCAACGCCAGGTCAATGAGAGAGCCATCGGGCGTCGGCACGCGTACCGCGCAACCATCCAGACGTCCTTTCATCTCGGGCATCACTTCGGCGATTGCTTTGGCTGCGCCGGTCGTCGTTGGGATCATTGACACCGCGGCGGCACGGGCACGACGAAGGTCCTTGTGTGGGAAATCAAGAATGCGCTGGTCATTGGTGTAGGCGTGAATAGTCGTCATGTAACCCTTTTCGATGCCGAATGTATCATGGAGCACTTTGACAACTGGCCCCAGACCGTTGGTCGTACAGGAACCGATGGAGATGATATGATGCTTCGCCGGATCGTACTGATTGAAGTTGACACCGAAAACAAACGTACCATCGTGCTGTTTGGCCGGAGCCGAAATCAGAACCTTCTTGGCGCCCGCGGCTATGTGTTTCTCTGCACCGGCGCGGTCGGTGAACTTGCCGGTCGATTCAATCACTACCTGCGCTCCACTACCGGCATGGTTCAATTTGGCCGGATCGAGTTCTTTCGTGACTTTGATCGTCTTGCCGTTGACGACAAGGTTTTCACCCTCAACTTTGATTTCACCCTTGTACTTGCCATGCACCGAGTCATATTTCAGCAAATGTGCCAGCGTCTGGGCGTCGGTGAGGTCATTGATCGTCACGAAATCGAGTTTGTTTGAAGCACTCGCGATTCTGATTATCTGTCTGCCAATTCTGCCAAACCCATTGATCGCTACCTTGGTTGCCATCTAGTATCCCTTTCCTGCTTTCTTGTGTGGCGGCTTAACATAGCCGATGCCAATTGATATTTGTACACCGGAATAGTCCTTTATTCCGGCGATATCTCCCGAAAAGTTCGTCTTCACGTACTTAACCATAAAATCCATTTGTATGGTTGGCGAAAGCGGAATCTCAGTGCCGATTGCTGCCCACCAGTTGAAATCAGTCTCTGAACCGATGTTGCCGTCCCAGTATTGGTATTGTGCCAAACTGTACGTGCCCATAGTTGCGGTTTCTCTGCCGACAATCAGAGCGCCTCCCCCTTCAAGAAAGGGACGGCACTTGAGCGGCAACTGATTGCTGAAAGGTGAGAACTTCAGTCCCAGTTGCATCGGATACACCGATGCCTGCCCGATAAAACTTCCAACCAGGACGTCGCCGTCATAGACATCAAAGCGAATATCCCCTTTGGAATAGCTTCCCAAATTGGCGGACAGCGCCAGAAAATCGAGCAGATAATAGTTAACATATCCTTCGATGTAGAAGATGGTCTTAGCGGCAAATAGCTTCACATCGCTGTTAGCACGGTCAATATCGTTGTGACTGTTATTAAACAGGCCGAGACGCACACCTATCGAGGTCGTTCCCTTCGGTTGAACGCCGAACAGATTTGCAGACAGAACAAGTAGCAGCCCCAGCACCATCAAAACACGCTTAGCCAATATACTCCTCCGCCATTTCAATCATGCGGTCATCCACTTTCTTTAAGCAATATACGGCTGATGTCAATTCCACACCAACGATTTCGTTGCCTCGCAAAGCTACCATCTGACCGAATTTCCCCTCGGCAATAAGATCGACCGCCGCCGAACCGTAACGTGTCGCCAGCACCCGATCGTAAGCCGTCGGCGCACCGCCGCGTTGGATATGGCCGAGTATTACCGCCCGGGTTTCGAATTCCGTACGCCGTTCGATTTCGGGCGCCAGCAGCGTGGATATACCGCCAAGGTGCATGTGACCGAACTGATCAACGTTTGTGTCCTGGACGATCAGGGTACCATCACTACTGATTCCCTCATCGAAGGAAATCTGAGCGCCTTCGGATACTACCACGATAGAGAAATCCTTTCCGCGGCCGTGACGTCGGCGGATCAGATCACAGATCTTCTCGATATTGACCGGACGTTCCGGAATCAAGATGACGTCGCCACCGCCTGCCAAACCGGCATAAAGAGCTATCCACCCCGTGTGACGACCCATAACTTCACACACGAGTACGCGATTGTGCGACTCAGCAGTCGTGTGCAGACGGTCAATCGCTTCCATCGCGATGTTCACGGCCGTGTCAAAACCGAAGGTCTGGTCGGTACCAGAAAGATCATTATCTATTGTTTTGGGAACGCCGACGAGTTTGATCCCTTGTTCAGAAAGTTTTTGCGCCACGCCAAGAGTATCTTCGCCGCCGATAGCAACGAGGCACTCGATGTTGAGCTTCTTCATGTTCTTTGCCAACTGTTCGGCGGTGCCGCCGTCCCGCAACGGATTGGTGCGCGAGGTTTTTAGAATCGTGCCACCCCGATGCAGAATGCCAGAGACATCGTTGATCCCCAGTAGCTGTATCTTGGTTTCCCCCAGAAGCCCTTTCCAACCTTCCCGAATGCCGATAATCTCCCAGTGATGCTTATTGATACCTTTACGAACTACTGCACGAATTACGGCATTCAGCCCCGGACAGTCACCACCCCCGGTCAAGATTCCAACTCTCAAATTTCACCTCCATGTACTTGCATAAAGCTTTATCGGCAGAGAGGATAGTTCTCAGTACAGGCTATCCAGGAGTATGTCCATTTCCGACACTCTGCCGTTGCGCTCAACCTTGATACGCACATCACTGCCGCGCTTGCCAGTCAACATTCCGTCGACTTCATCTATCGATTTGCCCTTAGTCTTCAGCCCGTCGATTTCTACAATGATATCCTCAGGCGCCAGAAAGCCGTCTGCGGCATGACCGGGAATCACCCGTCTCACAACGATCTTGCCGTGCTCTTTTCCCAATTCAACACCCGCCATGTTGCGGAGGGGTGCCGGATTCTGGGAATTCCCCGTCTTCTTTAGATAGACTGTTTCTCGACCATAGTCAAAAGTGACTGTGAAGGCCTTCAGCACACCCGTGCCGACATTACCGGCCGTATTGCTCCCTGCAAAGAGACCTGTCGGTGTCAATGAGAGGTTGACCAGCAGGCTATCGATCCTGTTGCCGCAGATATTGATCACCGGAGATAGCCCTACATTCCCTTCAATTGTACCCCCGATGCCGGTGGAAGTGACGGGGCGATAGGCAGAAGTGTCTCTTAGCAGGTTGTGGGCAAGCACGAAAGGCGTGTGGAAATCGATTGTCGAAGCTGAACCAGTATCAAGACGGAATCTTGCGGCAATTGTATCCTCGACGGTGGCGTCAACGTAAGGCAGCCGCAGGTCGATGGTCAGCCGGCATGGTTCTCCCCAGGTTGCGTGCGGCTCGATACCGGGACGGTAGATTACCAGACAGTGATTGGTGTAGTTGACGCTGATCGCAAAACGGTTGAGTAAGTCATAGCCGATAATTCCATCGATACGCGTCTCAGCCACAGACTCTAACTGAGCAAAATCAATTGTCGAACCGAGGAGTCCCAGCAAACGTATCCCGGCGACTTCCAGTGTATCAATTTGATAGACCTCACTAGAGTCAGCTCCACCGACCCCTCGCGCTTCCGATGTTCCCAGATGCACCAGCCCCATGTCGTTGACCAGTTTTCGATTGATGGCCGTTCCTCCAGCTCCCGAATCGAAAATGAATCGGAATAGTCCTTTGTCATTGACCGACGCGGAGATATAGATATGGTTTCGCCACAGCTCGAAAGGGACTACCACTGAATCAACGTCCGCCGGAAGTCCCCAGTTGCCTTCGGCCGTAGCCGCGGGCGCGAAGAGACTATCTGCCAACGCGATATTTACTTTGACGTCGGTTACCGTACTGACTCCAGCCACAAATCCCGCATCCGACATCTCGGTGGAGCGAAAAGGCATCATCACGCCGTTCACCGGTCGATAGTCGTAGAGGCGCGAATAGAATGTGCCGGCATCAGTCACGATCTTGAACTGCCTGGGCAGAAACGTGGCCTGGTCGATATACAGCATTGCCGGTGTGCCATTCCGGGGAGCGATTCTGATTACGTAGCAAAGCGCGCTGTCAACGGTCGCGTTGCTGTCGACCAAAGAAATATCGCCGTTGAAGGTAGCGCTGTCGCAGTAGCTCCAGTTTTCGATCGCCATCTCGGTCACGGTCATGCCTTTCATATCGGCGCCCAGCGAGAGAGTCAGCCCCTGATTGTCGGTGATCCAGCAGTAGTCTCCATTGCAGCCCTGGCTGCTGTTCATCAGCGGTAATGCCACATCAGTGCGATACCGATCCGGCGCGCGATAGTATGTGACAGTCGTTCCCTTCATTCCGCCCATATTGACTTCTACCGTGATTACGTAAGACCGCAGATTTCGCAGCTTGTCCTTCCCTCCCAAGGCATCGGTCTGCTTCTGCAAGATCTCCTGTAGAGTCAGTCCGGCGACCGTTGAGCAAGTGAGAGTGGCGAATATGAGTATCAGTTTAAATGTCTTCATAATCTCCTATTTCCGTCTCAGGTCAGATCGAACCTAAAGAACTACGGACGAATCGAATCAGTTTGCAGTTTCCAAATGGCTTCGAACTCTGACAATTTCCTCCGGCTCATTGGTGATTATACCACTAACTCCATAGTTGGCCAGCCTAATGGCAGTATCGCCGTCATCAATTGTCCAGACTGCCACATCAAACCCACCAGCGATCAGTTTGTTGACCACTCGTTCTCGGGCAATTCGCATCGACAAGTGCGCAGCCGCACAGTCGAGTTTTGTCAGCCGATTAACGATGTAGGAACCGATATCGAGTTTCATTTTTAGATTGCGCAAGGGACCGAGAATTAGCGCCGTCCTTGTCTGAGGATGCAGGGTCTTCAATCGCGAGAGTATCCGCGAGTTGAAGGAGGAACAGATGATTTCGGCTCGTTTGGGCGCTCGGGAGATCAGCCGCAGGATGTCCGCTTCAATTCCGGTCGACTTGATATCGAGCACGATTTCGACCTTGCCGGCAAATTCTTCGAGGAAATGGTCAAAACGAAGCGGCGGCTCGCTGTCCAGCAACCGGAGTCGGTCAATCTGCCGTGAATGCGTGCGTTGAACATAGCCGGAGAAACCAGTCAGACGTCTGAGATGATAATCATGGAAGCAGTAGATTACACCATCTGCCGAGCGGCGCAAATCGACCTCCAGCGAGTCGGCACCGGAAGCAACCGCCTTGCGAAAGGCGATCAGACTGTTTTCCGGGTATGCTTGCGACGCGCCCCGGTGAGCGATGATGCGCACCATTTGCCGCGATAATAGCAAATTGCTGTTGATAATTCAACAAGAGACTTATATTTTACAGGTAGCTAACTTGTTGCCGGATTTAGTGATTAGGGAGTAGACAGGCTTTTATGAAGGGCGTTGTACTTGCCGGTGGACTCGGTTCGCGGCTTCACCCGCTGACCAAAGTCACCAACAAACACCTGCTGCCAATCTATGATCGGCCGATGATCCACTATCCGATTCGCACGCTGGTCAAAGCCGGCATCACCGACATCATGATCGTAACCGGCGGCCAGCATGCCGGCGAGTTCCTGCGACTTCTGGGGGACGGCAAGGAGTTTGGCCTGAGCCAGCTTCATTATGCCTATCAGGAAGGGGAAGAGGGCATCGCCAAGGCGCTTTCACTAGCCCGAGCGTTTGTTGGCAGCGACAAAGTCTGCACGATTTTGGGCGACAATATCCTGCAAGACAATATCGCGCCTCAGGTCAGAACGTTCGCCGGCAGTAGCCTCGGAGCATATCTCTTTCTGAAGGAAATCGACGAGCCTCAGCGCTTTGGCGTGGCGGTCTTTGATAATAATCGTCGCCTCCAAGCAGTAGAAGAAAAACCGCAAAATCCCAAGTCGAATTTTGCCGTCATTGGCGTATACCTGTACGATGCCGGTGTGTTTGATGTCATCGACACACTGAAGCCATCGCAGCGGGGGGAGTATGAGATCACCGACGTTTCCAACTATTACATTAGCAAGGGAATTGCCGATTATCATGTAATTACCGGCTGGTGGAGCGACGCGGGCACCTTTGAATCGCTTTATAGAGCCGGCACACTTGTGCGCGAGGAGGCATTGCGTGATAGGAAAGGCGGAAAAATTGATTGAGGGAGTAAAAGTCAAGGAACTTAAGGTTCACTGCGACGAGCGGGGACGGTTATTTGAAGTATTGCGTTCCGATGAAACCCTATTCACGCACTTCGGGCAGGCCTATATCACGACTTGTTATCCGGGTGTCGTCAAGGCCTGGCACATGCACAAGCAACAGACCGATAACTTGTGCGTTATCCGTGGCAATGGCAAACTGGTACTCTTTGATTCGCGAGAGGATTCACCGACCAAAGGCGAGATCAACGAGTTCTTTCCCTGCGACGAACGACGATTGCTTGTGCAGATTCCGACCGGCGTATATCACGGTTTCAAGAATGTCGGCGCCGGTGAGCTGTTGGTTCTCAACATTCCCACTTTTCCGTACAGCCCTGATCAACCCGATGAATACAGGTTAGATCCTCACGGCAGCGACATTCTCTACGACTGGTCTCGTAAGGATGGCTAGGCGGTTTCTGATTTGCGGTGGCTGTGGGTTCATCGGCTCCAGTTTCGTGGAACATCTTTGGCTCAAATATCCTGATAGCGAAATCATTGTTCTCGATGTTCTGACCTATGCCGGTTCGCTTGACAATCTCGGGGAACTTCACACAGAGAGCCGCCTGCAGTTTCTTGAAGCAGACATCTGCGACATCGGTGCTCTGCCGGGACTCGAAGACGTTCAGTTCGATCTCGTCGTAAATTTCGCTGCTGAGACCCATGTCGATCGCTCACTATACTACACTTCGGATTTCGTACGCACAAACGTCTTGGGAACAGACTCGCTGCTCTCGTTCTGTCGCAAGACCGACAGCCCCATACTGCAGATTTCCACAGATGAGGTCTACGGTCCGGCTCGCGAAAACGAGACGTTCGGCGAGACCGCGGCACTAAATCCTTCCAGTCCGTATGCCGCCAGCAAAGCTTCCGCTGATCTGCTGGTGATGGCCGCGATCAAAACCTTTGGACAGAAAGCGGCGATTGTCCGCACGAGCAACAACTATGGGCCGCGCCAGTTTCCGGAGAAGCTCATTCCCTACTTCATATATCTTGCGCGCCAGGGCAAGCCGTTGCCGGTGTATGGTGATGGCAAGCAACAGCGATCGTGGCTCTATGTCGATGACTTCTGTTCGGCATTACTGAGAGTCGTGGACGATTTCCCGACAGGTGAAATACTCAATATCGGCGCAACTCGTGAGTACACCAATCTTGAGGTGGTGCGACAGTTGACCACGATACTTGAGTGCGAAACGCCGGTTAATCATGTTGCTGACCGCCCGGCACATGACCGTCGCTATCGGATCGATTCGCGGAAATTCGAGCAGCGTTATGGAGGAATCAACGAACGCGATCTTAGCGATGGGCTGAGGCAAACTGTGGCATGGTATCAATCGCATCCGGAAATTTTTGACCGTCTACGCACACAAGACGTTGCCAATTTCCGGGACAAGCACTATCACAACCGCACATGACGCAACGCGTTCTCGTCACCGGCGCCGCCGGACTGCTCGGCTCGCAGATTCTCAAGCAAGCGCCGCCAACGGTGATCGTAGCTGCGACCAGATTCCAGCGACCACTGCCTGCCGAGTTTACAGGGGAGTCCCACCAACTCGACCTCAGCAATGCAGATTCGGTTGCACACTTGCTCAGCGACAAACGGTTCGATGTCGTAATCAACTGCGCCGGCGCTTCTGATGTTGACCGTTGCGAAACCGATCACGAATACGCTTTACAGAGCAACGTGTCAATCGTCCGCAACTTCGTGGAAGGCGCACGTAGAAATTCTTTCCGGTTGTTCGGCTTTTCATCTGACTACGTCTTTGACGGTGTCCACGGCCCCTACGCTGAGTCCGATCGTCCCAATCCGGTCAACTACTATGGGCAGACAAAGCTTCTAGCGGAAGAGAGCGTTGCAACAGGCAATCTCGATGCTTGCATGATCCGAGTCTGCTCGCTTTATGCAACCAATCCAACGGCGTCGAGAAACCTTTACGGGGTAATCCGCGAATCGCTAGCCAGCAATAGGGTTTATCGCGCGGCAGATGACCTATTTTCCAATCCGACGGAAGTCACTGATCTGGCACAAGCAGTCTGGCACTTGGTCGCAATGCCGAAGCTCCCCAGAGTTCTCCATCTGGCATCACCCGACTACATCTCGCGTTATGATCTGGCGGTGCAAATCGCCAAGAAGGTGGGTGCTGATGAGAGGTTGATTGGGCGCGTGAATGTGACTGACCTCGGTCTTCCGGCGCAACGCCCCCGGCGCGCGGGACTCAAATCAGATCCCGCATATACATTGTTGGGCAGAGAACTCAGGTCATTTGGTGGGCTTGAATAGAAGGTTCAAGCCGGGCAACCGTGGCAAGGAACTGTCTCGACGCCGAAGTTGTGCCGGCTAGTTTCTTGAATGTGGATCGACGGCCTGAGACAGACCTGAGTCTGGGATCTGCAGACTACTTCGACCTCAGGGAGGAGCAGTGGACAAGGACTTTATAAGGAATACAGACAGGAAAGGACTAGTCGGGGTTTGTCATGGACAGACCTCGAAAAAGGAATAGTGACGATGTTGAGGATCTAGTATTCCCTGTACTCTACACTCCCCAATCCCCGTCAATCACCCCATAGGATAGCCGCCCGTCCGATTCGCAGAAGTCCTTCAGAGTCAGCATATAGGCATGCCAGCCTTGCATGTAGTCTTTGTTGTAGCGTGCCGGATCAAAACCGGAATGGCGGAGATTGACCCGCGTTCGCTCACCGATACGCAGCAACTCCCAGGTAACCAGGTCGCCCGATTTGCCCTCTTCGGCGAAATCCCAGTCATAGACCAGCTTTTTGTTCTCAACCAGTTCCTTGATCTCGCGCGGTCCGGCTGGTTGGCCGGCCTTGTCCTTCCATCCCGTCGTGTACTTGCCACCGACAACCAGATCGCATTTGGCATCCTTTGAAAACCATAATCGGAGGTCCGCGACATTGGTCAGCGCTCTATACACCACACTCGGCAGTGCCTCAATAAAAAGCTCTCGCTTGACGACGCCGGTATCAATTCGATTATAGTCCAGCCGGTAAGCGGGACGCTGATATTTCAGAAGTGATTGCAGATTATAGAGATAAATAATCCACGCATCCATTATCAGCGCATTTGGCGGGACTTTCTCGTGGGAGACGACCAGATCGCAGTATCGCCCGCGATCGTCTATCTGAAATCCGACCTCGCTGATAGTACCGTTGATCGGCCAGGTAAACCGCATCTGCCGATTAGGCTCCAGCGCTACGATCGTACCCTTGATTTCCTTCTCCTTGAACGTCGTCGCCACACAGTTTTCACCCCAAAATCGCACAGCTCCGCGCAGCTTAAGGTTGATCTCGCCCTTGTTACAGAACCAGATAGCCAACTTCAGCGGATTGGTGATGGCATCATAAATCCGCGTCGGGTCGGAATCGAGTCCGATCTTGACCTTTAGTCGTTTCTTTTCTATCGCCATTGTGGCCAATATAACCGATTGCCCCGTCCCGGCGCAAGCATTCAATCGCCTGTCACAACAACCTACTTCTCGCTAAACACGCCGATCGGGTTGCCGTCCAGGTCGGCAAGAAAGGCATAATAGCCGAAGCCAGGGATTTCCGTCTTGGCTACCAGCAGCCGCCCGCCCAGCTTCTTCACTTTGGCGAGCGTTTTTTCAATACTGGCGACATGAATGTAAACGTATACTCCCGTATTCGGGACGAGCGGCAGCTTCTTGATCAGCCCTCCGTGCGGGACTCTGCCAGTGGTCATTTGATAGTAGTTCGTGCGCGCCTTCTTGGCTTTCCAGCCGAACAATGAGCTATAAAACTCACGCGCTTTCTCGGGGTCGGTTGATGAAACCTCAAACCAGCACAAATGATTTGCCATGATCTCTCCTCTACTAATAATGTCGATAGTCTCATCCGCATCATAGTCAGACAACGCGGAATTGTCAACTACAATAAATGCGATTACAGAATGATCCCGCGCCGGAGTGTACTCAGCGAATCGTATGGAGCTTGAGCATGTTGGTGACACCCCGCTCCTGCACCGGCGCTGAAGCCACAATTACGATATTGTCACCGGTCTTGACAATATGCTCATCCTTGAGAGTCTTCTCCGCGCGGCCAATGACCTCGTCGATTGATTTCAGCATTGGCAGGCATTTCGGAACGACGCCACGGAAAATCATCAGACGGGGCAATATCTTCTTGTCCGGCGAAAAAGCGATGATCGGAATCTGCGCTCCCTGTTTGGAAATCAGCCGCGCCGTCAATCCGGACTGCGTAAAACAGGCAATCACGCGCGCGCCGATATCCTTCGCCATCGCCACCGACGCTTCCGCCACGGCAATCGAGAACTCGACTGCCGGCCTGCCGAAAAGATTGAGCGTTGGTGGCTGCGTGCGAAGTTTCAATTCGGCGGTATGTATAATGCGCGCCATCATCTCCACCGTCTCGACCGGGTATTTGCCCGCGGCGGTCTCACCCGAAAGCATAACACAATCGGTTCCGTCAAAGATGGCGTTGGCCACGTCCGATACTTCCGCTCGCGTTGGTGCGATATTCTGAGTCATTGATTCCAGCATTTGCGTGGCGGTAATCACCGGCTTGTGATGCTCTAAGGCAACGGTAATGATGTTCTTCTGGATGATCGGCACCTGCTCCAGCGGCATCTCTACCCCCAGATCACCTCGCGCCACCATCACGCCATCCGCCACTTCGATAATCGCCGCCAGGTGCTTGATCGCCTGCGGCTTTTCCAGTTTGGCGATCACCGGCGTATCAAATCCGCGCTTCTTGATTTCGCTTTTTAGCTTGTTGACGTCATGCTCGGAACGCACAAACGACAACGCAATTATGTCGACTCCCTGCTTGAGGCCGAAGTCGAGATCGGCAATATCCTTGTCAGTAAGCGACGGCAACGACAACGTCGCGCCCGGGAGATTGATCCCCTTGTGCTCACGCACAATCCCCCCCTTGATGACGCGGGCAACAATGTCATGATGTCCCGATTTCACCACTTCCAGCCGGATCAGGCCATCGTCAATCAAAACCTGATCACCGGGTTTGAGATCGGGTATCAACTCGGCCGGCGCAGCCGACATAACATGGCTGTCCCCGATCATTTCTTTGGACGTCAGCGTTACCTGTGCGCCGGCATCGATAGTCACTTGCCCGCCATGGAGTTTGCCCACCCGAATCTTGGGGCCGCAAAGGTCCTGCATTATGGCCACCGGCTGCCGGAGCCGCTTCGAAACGCGCCGAACCCTGCGAATCAGCGCCTGATGGAAGTCATACGATCCGTGTGAGAAATTGAGCCGCGCAATGGACATACCGGCCTTGACCAACGCTTCGATGGTCTTTTCATCTGCGCTTGCCGGACCCAGCGTGCAGACGATTTTCGTTGAGTTGAACTGGATGTCTTCTAACATGGCTCGAAGGGATACTATTCAACGCCCTGAGTCAAGACAAAAACAGTGAGCTTCAATGCACACGTTGTTTGTTGACGTCAGTGGCTTGACCGCCTAAATTCCTCTCATGACTAGAGACGCCGCCCGAAAGCGGATCGCCGAACTAACTCGGCTGATCGACTACCATAATCACCGTTACTACATTCTCGACGATCCCGAGATCACAGACGCCGATTATGACCGCTTGTTCGACGAACTAACGCAACTAGAGTCAGAATTCCCCGACCTGCAACTCCCCGATTCGCCGACGCAACGGGTCGGCACCGTCCCAGCGACGGAATTCCGCTCAGTCAAGCGCGCCGTACCGATGCTGTCTCTGAACAAGGCAATTACACCGGACGAATTTGACGATTTCGACCGCCGCGTTCGCGAAGGACTATCCGGCGATACCGAGACAATCGAGTACGTCACCGAACCCAAACTTGACGGACTTGCGGTGGAGTTGGTCTATAGACACGGCTTGCTCATCCTCGGCCTCACCCGCGGTGATGGCGTGACTGGAGAGGACATCACTGCCAACTTGCGCACCGTCAAGACCGTGCCACTCAAGCTGCGTGACTGCAACGCTCTTCGGGTCGAAGTTCGTGGCGAGATTATTATGACGAAAAGTGACTTCGCCCGGCTCAACAGAGAGCGCGAAGTGACAGGGGACGAGTTGTACGCCAACCCGCGTAACACGGCTGCTGGTTCCGTTCGACAACTTGACCCCAATGTAACAGCCACTCGACCGCTCAAGTTCTATGCCTATGCTTGCGGTCGTATTGAGGGCGTAACCATACAGAATCAATGGGAGCTGTTGCGTTTCCTTACTCGTGTCGGATTCGCCACAACACCGGAGTCGAAGATCTGTTACCAGCGTGACGAAGTCCTCGAGCGCTACCATCATCTTAGCGAGCAGCGCAATACTCTCGACTACGACATCGACGGCATGGTGGTCAAGGTCAATTCCTTCCGCCAGCAACAGAAGCTGGGTGAACTGTCGCGCTCTCCCCGTTGGGCGATTGCCATGAAATTCCCGCCACAGCAGGAAGAAACTATCGTCGAAGACATCGTCGTGCAGGTCGGCAGAACCGGCGTTCTCACTCCGGTGGCACATCTTAGACCGGTGCGGGTTGCCGGTGTCGAGGTCAAGCGCGCCACACTGCACAACTATGATGAAGTGAAGCGCAAGGACATACGCGTCGGCGACCATGTCATTATCCAACGAGCGGGCGACGTCATCCCCGAAGTCGTCAAACCACTGACCACCAAGCGTACCGGCGCCGAACGTCAGTTCACAATGCCCAACTCTTGTCCCATTTGTGGCAGCGAGGTCGTGCGACCGGAGGGGGAGGCCAATCATCGCTGCCCCAATTCCGCCTGCCCGGCGCAGGTGGCGGAGCGGATTATTCACTTCGCCTCCAAGGGGGGGGTCAATATCGACGGTCTCGGTCCTAAGCTGATCGAGCAGTTGCTGGCAACGGGGCTGATTCACAGCTTCGCCGATCTTTACTATCTCCAGCAGAATGATCTTGCCAATCTCGCACGGATGGCGGACAAATCAACAAGCAATCTGCTGGCGGCCGTCGAAAAGAGCAAGCAATGCGATCTTGAACACCTGATCGTCGCCCTCGGTGTCAACAACGTCGGGGAGCACGTGGCCTCGCTGCTGGCGGAGCATTTCGGTTCGATCGATACTTTGTCAACCACCCCCGTTGACGTTCTTGGTACGGTAGATGGCATCGGCCCCATTGTTGCCCAAAGTATTCGCGACTTTTTCGATAATGACCACAATCGGGAGGTTTTGGCAAGTTTGCGTCAGGCCTGGAAGGTTCTTCCGGAGTATAGTATCATGACCGGTCCCAAACCACTTGCAGGAAAGACGCTTGTTCTGACCGGCGGGCTACAGAAGTATTCGCGCGACCAAGCAAAAAAGAAACTGCAGGCGCTCGGCGCCACTGTAACATCAAGCGTATCGAAAAAGACGGACTTTGTAGTGGCCGGTGTTGATCCCGGCTCAAAATATGAGCAGGCATTAAAACTGAAAATCGCTATCTTATCTGAGGACGATTTTCTCAAACTAATCGGAGAAAGCTGATGTCGGACGAAAGCAAACTGCTAAGCATCAACCTAGTTGCCACGCCGCTTCTGACAGTTGCGGCGCTGACTGCACTCTGCTACTTCGCCGCGCCTGTTCTTGTTCCAATCGTTACTGCGGCTACTCTGACCTATATACTTTGGCCCGGCGTTGCTGCGTTGAGGAAATTAAAAGTTCCTCACGTTGTGGCCGTTATCATTGTTACGCTATTGGCAATCGCTGCAATTACCGCCATCGGGATGTTGATATTAAGTGAGGCGACGGCGTTTTGGAATAACGTGCCAACCTATTGGGAGCAATTGCAGCAACTGCGCGTAGAACACGCCAAGGAACTGCCCAAGATTCTCGACTTTCTGGGGCAAGACAGCACCAGCACACAACCGAATGGTATCGATGTGACAAAGCTTTCAGCCATCCCAAAATTCCTATTCAAGGGTGTCGGTACGGTCCTGAGCTTGCTCGGGCAGGCGATTCTTGCCGTCCTGCTAACATTATTTATGCTGTTTGAACAACCCGGTTTCCGCAAGAGGATCGTACGTTCGCTTGGAAGTGACAATGTCTCCGCTGCGACCAATATCATTTCGCAGATTTCCGCACAGATTTCCGGCTATCTTTGGGTGAGATTTGTAATCACGGTCGGTCTGGCAATCGTGTTCAGCATCGGCCTACTCATTGGCGGCGTCAAGTATCCCTACGTCTGGGGACCGTTGGCGGCCATATTAAATCTGGTTCCATACGCCGGCGCCTATGTTGGCGCCATACCTCCCATGATTATGGCCTATATCCAGCATGGTTCGATCCTGCCTTCAGTTTGGGTTTTCGTATTCTTTATGGTCGTGCAATTTATCGAATCGAACATTGTCGCCCCGAAAATGTTTGGCAGACAACTCAATATCAATCTGCTGGCGCAATTGATCTCCACGATCTACTGGGGCTGGCTGTGGGGTGCGATTGGCATTGTGCTGGCGGTACCGATTACGGCCGCACTCAAGGTCATTTGCGATCACGTGGAGGCATTACACCCGATCGGGATACTTCTCTCGGGAGATGACAATTGATCATCAAGCCGTTGCGTTTCGCCTCGGTTCTCTTTCATCGCACCTTTTTCACTGATCGCTGCCTTTCGCTAGCAGCCGCGATTTCGTTTTACGCAATTTTGTCGTTTGTTCCATTCGTATTACTGGCCGCGTCACTGTTGAGCCACTTTTACTCATCATCCGACCAGGCAGCTCAGGACATTATTGCCTTCATCACCAGCAACCTACCACTATCGACGTCGGCGGCCGTAGAGTTGATATCTGCCACCGTCAAAGGCAAGACGATTTTCGGCATTGTCGGCGTTGTCGGTTTGCTTTGGGGCAGTATGTCGATCTTTATGGAACTCGAATTTGATATGAACCGCATCTGGCGGACGGTGGAGTTGCGTAGTTCCTGGCGCGCCTATCTGGTCCCGTTGCTCTGCATCCCGTTCATGATTCTTTTCTTGTTAGTTTCTCTCATACTGACAGGTCTTATCAGTCTCGCAGGGCAAGGAGAACTCCCTCTGCTTCACATTCCACTACTGAAACTGCCTCTTGTGGGCACCGTGATCTCCTTTGTGGTTCCGATCATCGTTTCCACCATGCTCTTTGCCTGGATGTATTATTTGCTCCCAAGCAAATGGAGTCACTTCCGAAGCGCATTCTATGGCGCATTACTGGCTGGTGTCCTCTGGGAAGTCTCCAAACTTCTCTTCGACTACTATGTGTCTCATGTCGCCCGTTTCCTCACTATCTACGGCTCGTTCACCTCCATTGCCGTTATGTTTCTCTGGGTGTACTATTCCGCTATCGTCGTGCTACTTGGAGCTGAATTTGGGGCGCTATGGCAGGAGACGACCGCACGAGGTAAGATCACAGAAGCGTCGCAATAGCCTTGGCAAGACCCCGTCACTCCCACGAACTCGGGAATCCAACTCATGCTGTTTCAATACAAAATCGCCGTGCTGACCAGTGCCGGCACGGCGATCTATCTCTCATCTGAAATGATCTGATTTACAACTTGCTGGCAACCGCCTTTGCCATCTCCGTCGTCGTCGCCTTGCCGCCCATGTCGTACGTCCGCACTCTGCCTTCCTTAATCACTGCGGCAATTGCGGCTTCAAGACGCTCAGCCGAATTGCTCTCGCCCAGATACTCCAGCATCAACTTCGCAGCAAGCATGGTCGCGAGCGGATTGACCTTGTTCATGCCGGCATACTTCGGCGCCGAACCATGCGTTGGTTCGAACACGGCGTACTTGTCGCCAATATTCCCAGACGAGGCAAATCCCAGTCCACCGACTAACTGGGCGCACAAGTCAGAAATGATATCGCCAAACAAATTGGTGGTCGCCAGCACTTCATAATCCATCGGATTCTTGATCAGCCACATGCACATGGCATCGATGTTGGTTTCACCCAGCGCGATTCCCGGATAGTCCTTGGCGACCTTACGTCCTTCTCGACAGAAGAGCCCCGATGTTTCTCGCAGCACGTTCGGTTTCTCGACGATAGTCACCGATTTCTTACCGTTGGCCTTGGCGAACTCAAACGCATCGCGAATGATGTTTCGCGACGCGGTCTTGGTAACCAGTCGACACGTCAGCGCTACTTCGTCTTCCGGCATCTCGGCAAATCGTTTCGCCTTCTTGTGGAACTCAGCCATGACCGCCGACAACTTCTTGGGCAGCGGGTAATACTCAACACCGGCATAGAGGTCTTCGGTATTCTCACGAAAAACGGTGATATCTATGTTGTCGCGGTAGTTTAGTGGATTGCCCTCATACGCCTTGCACGGGCGCTTGTTCGTGCGTAAGTCAAACTCCTGGCGCAGGCGCACGATCGGCGATGCGTACGTCAGTCCTTTGTCCTTGAGCGCGGGAATCAGCTCCGCCTGCGCTTCTTCCTTCGGCTTCGAGGTAATTGCGCCGAACAACGCGCAGTCGGTCTCCCTCAACAGCTTGCACGTTCTGTCTGGTAGCGGGTTGCCCTCTTTGCACCAGAATTCCCAGCCGATGTCGCCATGGATGTACTCCGCGTCCAACTTGATCTTGTCAAGCACGATCCTGGTAGCATCCATCACGTCCACGCCAACACCATCACCCGGTAACCAGGCAATTCTGTACTTTGCCATACTTTGTCTCCTCTATCGATTACTTGAATTGTACAGTCAACGCAAAGCGGTGGTTGGTGCCGAGTCCCGACTTGAACGGTACGAAAGCGTAGTCCACACGCCAGATCGATTTTGCGAAACCAACTCCAAAAGCCATATTTTCTTCGTCGTAACCAAACTTGTATCCTGCGCGCAGCGACACGAATTCAATAATGTAGCGTTCCAGTCCGAGGTTCACCTTCACATCATCATTCTTCGGCTTCGACACTTCGATACCGGCGGTCATGTTCTTGACCTCAAAATCAACACCACCGGCGATCGTGACCGGCACATCAAATTTCTCTGTTTCGAACTTGGGACTGCTGCCAATGTTTCTGCCGACGAATCCAATAGACACTTTCTCCACCGGCCGGAATCGCGCACCTAAGTCGACAAGCAAGGCGCTCGCTGTCTGCGATTCAATTCGCTCGGCTGCATACTTGACCGTGCCCCCCATAGACAGGCGCTTCGATACCGGCACAGCAATCGCACCATAAACGAGAATATCACGCGCATCAAAAGTCCCCAACGGCTGCTCGGTGGGCCCCTCTCGGCTCTCAATGGAACCGATCTTGAAATAGTCAAAACCTACAGATAGCGCTCCACCCAACAGCGGTGTCGCTACCCCCACGAATTCACGACGCGAGTCAAAGATGTTCTCGTGATGCATAAAGCCAACCCAGGTTTCCTTGATGTCAGCGATCACCGCCGGGTTGAAATAGACGCCATACAGACTCGACGTGACCGCCACGCCGATATCACCCATGGCCGCATTGCGCGCGCCCGGCGAGACTTTCAGAAAACTGAAGCCCGTCTTGCCGGGATCCGCTGCTGACACCCTGACTGCTGACAATAGGATCAGGATAACGAGCACGGCAAAAAATTTCTCAGACCACTTCATTTGAACCTGCTTCAAAATCCTAACGAGAATCCGAATATCGATTCCCAGCCACCAAGGTTTTGCTCTTGTTCCACGGCAATGTCGATCGACGGCATAATCTTTCCCACCGGCACCTTGAAGCCGACGCCAAACGTCGGTTTACCGTGTGACAGTCCCGCTCGCAACGATGCTTGCTCCACAAGCTTGTACTCCCCGCCGAAATAGCCCCTGACTCCTCGCATTTCATCAACTTCTCCGTCAGCCGCCAACAGCAGCTTTGACTTCAAGAACAGTACCGAAGCGCCAACCTTGACCAGAACCGGCACTTTGTCCGAGTGCGCAGTCCCGTAGTAACCGTACTTGCCCCAATAGTCACCGGTGCTCCAGGGATATTTGGCCGCTATGTTGCGAACCACCGCCGCCAGCCGCAGCAGATCAATCGGGCTACCACTCGGAAGGCCCGCTTCTGGCTTGAGATGCAACATCCCGCCAACATCAAAACCGGCGGAGTTAGCTGCAGTCGTCTCTAATTTCTTGTAATAGTAACGTACATCGCCGCCTACGGAGAAAAATCGTGAAAACCGGCGCGAGAATACGACCGAGAAAACTGCGTCCATATTGTCGAGTGTTCCGGTCGCCTCACCTCGGCTGGTCCGACCGATGATGTCCCCCATTGATGCCATCTCGGCCGACACTCCTATCGCCGCTTCACCGCGCACTGGAAACAATACCGCCAATTGCTGCAGCGACCGCTGATAGGATAGATCGCGGTAGGCTCCGCCAAATGTCACGCGCTGAACCTGCGCCGTAGCACCGGGATTGAAAAACACTGCCGAAATATCATCCGATACAGCCGTGTAGGCATTGCCCATTCCCGTCGCGCGTGGATTCATCGAAAGCTGCAGATACGCGCCCGCATAGCCGCCAGCCTCTTCCGCAAGCGCTGTCGCGGACAGACCCAGCAGCAGGGCGACCAACATGATTGTGATGTTTGTTTTCATATTATGGTATCACCATGAATTTGCCCCAGAGTTTGTCGCCTCCGGAGGACTCGATAACATACAAGTATACACCCCCAGCCACAATATCGCCTTTGCCATTACGCCCGTCCCATCGCTCAAGATCATCGTACTGCACACCCCCGTCTCGACTAATCCCGCTGACCACGGTCTTGACGAGGTTGTTGGCGAAGTCATATACCTTGATCGTGATATTTCCCGATTGCTTGAGCCGATAGTGAAACTTCAGTGGCCCGTCGGACAGGTATGGCGAATAAGGATTTGGCGTCACGTATGATCGTTCGTCATCTCCCGCTGTTTCCGCAATTGGATAAAACACACGCCAAATCTGCCAGTCCTCCAGATCGACGCTCCGCGCGACTCCATCATTCGTGCCTACCCACAGAGCGCCGTTTGCATACCGGGCAGCATAGACCTCGACGTTGCCCCCAATCTCCCTCCCGGTTGCCTTTTCGACAATCTTCAGCGTCGTCCAATTCGTGCCTTCATCTGTCGTCATGAGCAGGCCTCCTGAAGTGGCTGCCCATACCGTGTCTCCGTTAAACTCAAAATTCCACGCGATAGCTCCGTCGGCAACCAGTTTCCACGTCCTACCGCGATTGCTGGTAATGCAGATCCCGTTGTACTGGTAGGTGTCGGTACTGCGCACCGCCGCCCAAATCACGTTCTTGTCACCGCGATGTTGCAGACCCAGAGCTGGGATGAAATTGCCGGCTATCTCTGTATCGCTCGGAACGCTGTCGAGAAGCACATACGACCTTCCAACATAGTCGAGACTGTCAGCCACCAGATTGGCTTTGAGCACCAGCCAGTACAGCGTGGCAGACGCGGTGTCGCCATACAGAGCCAGATACCCGGCGCCCCTACTTGATGAGCCGACGTGCGTTTGCTCTGACGTAGCCTCCACGGCCAACGCCGTGTCCGAACCTCTGATCGTGTCAGGATAGCTCGCAATCAACGGAGTATTCCAGCGATCGCCGAAATTGGTTGACTCGCGCATGCCACTCTCCGTGGCGACCCAAACCAGCGTATCCTTGAACTGTTCGACAATTCTGACTTCAGTCGGCACAATCGCAGGCGGACCAATGAGATGATAACTCCAGCTTTCCCCGTTGTTGGTGCTTCTGATTGTGCCGGGTCTCAGATCGGTGCCCTCATGCTTGAGATGCGTTGCCGCCCAGATTTCGTCGCCATTGGCTGTCACCATTGTGCTGATCGATACCACCTGCTGACCGTTTGCCGTATCGTCTTGCAGCGGCAAGTAAAACACGGAATCCGGAACAGTACGATCATTCAGGCGAAACACCACGATACCCGAGTCCGTACCGACGAACACCCTGACAACACTGTCGCGATCAGCGATGTGAACGCAGTGCGCTATGTTGCGCGGGTCGTCAATTGTCGTGACATTGGAGTCAAGATAGTAACGATGCCAGGACATACCTCCGTCACCCGATCGGATGACCCCTCCCTCTCCGCACGCCGCCCACACATTCCCGTTCCTCTTGTTAATCGCGATTTCCTCGATCTTCTTGTTCGCGCCAACCGCCTCTTCAGGTGTCTCACTGAACCAACTCGCTCCCGCGTTTCCCGACTGCACAAACCCTAGTGATGTTTGTGACAAGGTGTCATAGACTCCGGCGTAGACGACACGGCCGGCAGCAGCGGCCACTGCCGAGACAAAGTTCCCCGGCAGACCGTTGTCCGTGTCGTAGGTATTGAAAATAAACAAGCTGTCGCTGAACCTCGTCAGACCACGATCAGTGGCATACCACCAAAACTCGCCGTCAAAAGCAATATCATTAATACGATTGCTCGCCAGCTTTTTATGTCTTCCGATATAGTAGAGCCGCTGAACACCCTCTGCCGAACCTGCCCAGACAATGACCGAGTCATCATGATACGGATCAACCAGCACCGAGAAATACCTCCCCGCGAGCAGAGTGTCCGTTTTCCCCTCGAAATCATTCCTCAGCGTTGTGTCCGCGAAGATATTTTCCCAGGTTTCTCCTCGATCCAGACTCCTGAGCAACCCCCCATAGAAACACGCAGCCCAGAGTGAGGAATCGTATGGCGCCAGATCATATCCCAACATGCCCGGCGACGATAGCGATTTAGGTTCGACCAATCGCCAATCATCGCCGAAATTGTCTGTGATTTGTAATCCACCGCCGGCAGGAACCAGTTCACCGGAACTGGGGCTGGCAGTGTCGTGTGATGTAGCCACCCACAAGCGTGAGCCTCCCACCGCCAGTGCCGACATCGAACTGCGCTTGAATGCGTTTGTTTGATTAAACGACCTCCAAGTCACACCGCCATCTCTCGTTCCCGACAGACCATTTCCGGTTGCCAGCCAAACGTAAGTACCGTCATAGACAATATCGACAACGGTATTGTCGGCAAGCGAGTCGATCGGATGCGACAGATCGAAGGCCATCCAGCCGAATGCTGGTAAGGCGGTAAACAGTACCGCAGTGATAACAAATGCAAAAATCCAACGTATCATATTGTTCCCACCAAAACAAAAAGACCGAAATCCCACATATCAGCGAGCATTTCGGTGTTTATAGGTTTGTCGTCACTATCTATTCCTAGCGTATTTCTTCAATCCGTTAACGTTCGCTCGATAATGACTCCTCCCAGCGTAAGTTAGGAATCGGCTACTGCAAGTCAAGCAAAAACAATGACGTCAAACGCTGCCTTCATGTTTAATCATTGAAGTGGCCAATTCCGAGTATCGGTCCAGAAGTACGCCCCAACGCAGCCCCCGGTTGGAGACCGTTACGCCGGTACACTGCAACATTTCAACTAAGTAGTTGAGTATCAAGCCCCCGGCCACGATAATCTCCGCGCGATCGGGATCAAACGCTAACCGTGCGCTGCGCTCTGGAGTGGTCATCTCGGAGAGATCGGCAGTCGTTTTTTCCAGCCACTCCCTCGAAAGAATCACTCCATGAATCAGCGCCGGATCGAATACCTGCCGACCCAGCTTTAGCGCCGCCAGTGTTGCTGCAGTGCCGCCAACTGCAATCACATATCTCTCACGCGGGACGGTCGCAAGACTGTCCGCAGGCAAAAAAGTCCCCAAGTGAGACATCGCCGCCTTCATCATGCCAGCGCTCACTCTGTCGGTCAAAGCGCACGCCTCCGCCAACTTGACCGCGCCGATCGGGAAACTGTGTACGAAGTCTATTCGATCTTTACACCCCGACACAATTTCCGTTGAACCTCCCCCCACATCGAACACGATCCGCTCTTGCGGCACTCTTATCAGACCTGTCGCTGCAGCCCGGTAAGACAATTCGGCCTCCCTGCGTCCGTCAATGATCTCGACCTTCCAGCCGTATCGGCGCGCGATCTCTGCCGCCAACTCCGGTCCATTGTCGGCAACGCGGAAAACTTGTGTGGCGCACACTACAATCTGTGCCACATGATAATTGGCGAGAAGATCCTGAATCCGGTCAAGCGCCGCGAATTGGCGTTCAATGCCTGCCTCAGTGATGGCATTGCCGACGGCGGAACCATAAGATAGCTTGGTAGACAACTTGGTATCGACCAGCACGCGTACCCCAGCCGGACGCTTGCGCTCGACGATCAACAACAGCGTCGAGTTGGAGCCGATATCAATAGAAGCGTAGCGACTCAAGATTGCGACACAGCTATTTGCCAAGCTCTTTACGAAACTTGGTCGTTAGCGCCGGCACAATCTCGAACAGATCACCCGCGATACCGTATGTGGCAACGTTGAATATCGGCGCATCAGGATCGCGGTTGACGGCGACTATCATTCCGGAAGACTGCATTCCGACCAAATGCTGAATCGCACCCGAAATACCAACCGCAAAATAGAGTTTGGGATTGACGGTTCTGCCGGTCTGTCCAACCTGATACTTGTAGGCAATCCAGCCGGCGTCGACGACAGCGCGCGATGCACCCACCGCGCCGGTAAGCGCCTGCGCCAGATCCTGGATCAACTTGAAATTGGCTGGTTCCTTCAACCCGCGCCCTCCGGAGACGATGATATCCGCCTCCGCCAGACTGATTTCGCCGCCGGTTGTTACGGCTCCGGTCTCCACATTATAGGATGACGACAACGCGTCGGCTGATGGCGAAAATGGTTCTATCGATCCGCCCCGCAAAGCGTCAGCTGTCGCTTCGGCGTAGACCTTCGGCCTCAGTGTCGCGATTTGTGGCGTCGACTTGAATTTGACGGTAAGATAGGCCTTGCCCCCAAACGCAGGTCTTAGCGCCTCCAGCGTGCCTTCACCGCTGATATCCAGCTTGGTGCAGTCGGAGGCAATACTGACTCCTAATTGCGCCGCAAACCTGCCGAATAATGCTTTGCCGTAGAAATTGGCTGGACCGAGCACGATCCGTGGCGACTTGCTTGCAACCAACTCTGCCAAGACTTTGGCATAGGCGTCGTCCGCAAACCTATCCAGCGCGCCATTTTCAACTGTGTAGCATACATCCGCACCTGCGGCAAGCGCCGCTTTCGCGCACGTGTCGGTTCCACTGCCGATTACGAGCGCACCCAGTTTGCCGGACAGCTTGTCTGCCAATTGACGTCCGATATTGAGCAATTCCAGCGCCGTTCCGGACAACGCCGTCCCTTTTTTCTGCGCAAAGACTAACACCTTCAGATCGCTCACTTTATCTCTCCTTTGACTGATTGGCTGCCATGATAGCGCTGTTGTAGACCTTCTGAAAAGGGGCCCCCGCCTTCATAGCCGCCGCGACCACATCCTCATATTCAGGGCTGAATTTACTGATATTGCCGCCGGAGAAGTACTTGATTCGGATCGTGCCGAACTCCGTTTCCACCGGCCTGATTTCATAACTAAGCTTTCGCCTCGATTCACTGCGCAA
>CAIYYT010000228.1 GCA_903930455.1 uncultured bacterium
AGTCTTGATGCCGTTAGAATCTCGGCAGAGCAGGCACTCAAGATGGCAGGGAAGAAGATAGGCGACATCAATGTAACGGAAGTACATGACTGCTTCACGATCGCTGAGATCATAGTCAGCGAAGCGCTCGGCATGTTCCCGGCAGGTAAGGGTGCTCTTGCCTGTACCAACGGTGAGACCCGTGTGGAAGGCAAGTTCCCGATTAACGCTTCGGGGGGTCTGAAATCAAAGGGGCATCCAGTCGGTGCGACCGGCGTGGCGCAAGCAATAGAGATCGTGAATCAGCTTCGCGGTGAAGCTGGTAAGCGTCAGGTCAAGAACGCTAGGATTGGCATGACGCAAAACATGGGTGGTTCCGGTGGCAGTTCGGTTGTGCATATCATGGAGGTGGCGTAATGTTTCCAGCAAGAGTCGCGCGTGAGATGCCGCATCGCTATCGTCTTGAAGCGGCCAAGTGCAAGAAATGCGGCGCCGTGTTTTTCCCGCATCGTCTGATTTGTCGTGAGTGCGGTCATAGAGAATTTGACACGATCAACATCTCGGCGATCGGCAAGTTGATTAGCTATACAATCATCCACACACCCGCCAGCCAGTTCAAGGACGAGTCGCCTTTCGCACTCGGTATCTGCGAATTCCCTGAGGGAGTTAAGATAACGGCGCAGGTAGTTGACATAGCCGCCGCCGATATCAAGACCGGCATGAGCTTGCAGATCGAATTCCGTCGTGTGCAGACCGACGGCCATGCGGGTGTGATTGGCTATGGCTATAAATTCGTCCCGGTGATTTAACTACCATGTATCGGATCGAAACCAAGGTTGACACAAAATCGCCCGAATACCAGGCGAACTATGATGAGAATAAGCGGATTGTGGAAGAACTCCGCAGCCGCATGGAAAGGGCGCGCCAGGGTGGGCCGCCCGAAGCGGTAGCACGTCACAAATCGCGTGGCAAACTAACTGTCCGCGAGCGCCTCGACCGACTATTTGATGACGATACTCCGTTCATCGAATTGTCGCCGCTGGCTGCCTGCGACATGTACGACAACGCTGCTCCGGCTGCTGGTATGGTAACCGGCATTGGCGTTGTCCATGGCAGGGAAGTGCTCGTCGTTGCTAATGATGCCACCGTTAAAGGCGGCACCTACTTCCCGATGACGATTAAGAAGCATGTTCGCGCGCAGGAGATAGCTCGCAAGAATAACCTGCCTTGCGTCTATCTGGTTGATTCGGGAGGGATCTTCCTACCGGAACAGTCAGGGACATTTCCCGATCGCGACCATTTCGGCAAGATCTTCTACAATCAGGCAACGCTTTCGGGATTGCGCATTCCGCAGATTGCCGTTGTACTCGGCAGTTGTACCGCCGGTGGCGCTTATGTTCCGGCGAGGACAGACGAAGCGATCATCGTTCGCAAGCAGGGAACGATCTTCATCGGCGGACCACCGCTCGTGAAAGCGGCAACGGGCGAGGAAGTCAGCGATGAAGATCTTGGCGGCGCCGATGTGCATTGTCGTATATCAGGCGTAGCTG
>CAIYYT010000229.1 GCA_903930455.1 uncultured bacterium
CGGTGCCGCGAGGGTCAACGCCGTCAATAATGAGATGATGACGATTGTCGCGGAATGAATACTGGACCGCACCATGGTGCTGCAACTGGTACCGGAAACCATCTCTCTCAATCGAGTCGGTCGCGCGTCCGGCTGCGCCGGAAGCATAGTAGCTCAGAATTGCTGCGATGTATTTCAATGTCTACTCGGAGTCGTCGAAGAACTGCGTCATCTGATCCAGACCGTACTCACGGGTTTGATAGTCGCGCAATTCCGGCAAAATCGTGCCGCCGGCGGTCGATCCGCTGTCGGTCGTGAGTTGCGCGTTGCGAACATATTCGCGCAATTCGGGGTAGATCAGAAATCCCTGCTGGAATCCGCCGACGAGACCGGTGAAATAGTTTATCAAGGCGCGGCTTCCGATTCCGGCGAACCCGTCAAAGAGCTGATTGTAGCTGTAGTTGATGTAATGAAGCAGCGTCTCGGTCTGCAAGAATATGCCCCGGTTGTTTTCTTCCTCTGACGCGGACGGACGGCTCTTGGTTTTGGCGCGCACTTCGGCAATGGCTGCCAATCCCACTCGTTGAATTTCATCGACGATCTTGCGCATACGTTCCATCCGGCTGGAGATCGCTTTCCCACAGGTCGTGGAGAGAATCGCAGGCACGAAGTTGGAGTTGATCTCATAGTCATTGCCAGCGCGCACCAGTTCGGCGATCTGGAATCCGCACGAAGCGCTTAACGTTTGGGATGGTCCCACAGACAGAATCAAGCGGGGCACCTGGAATGGCAGGCGACTCAATTGCTCGCCCGAAAGCGGTTCGCCGAATGTCGTCTTGTCTGAAGGTGAGGCGCAAAGATAGATCGGCAATCGTTCGCGTGTCTCTTTGGTCAGGTCGATCTTGAGTTCGACCACACGGAATTTGCCGAATTCATCGTTGATTTGAACCGGTGTACCGTTCGGTAGTACTGCCACGCAGCGCACCACCGTGACATAGGCCAGATTGCCCTCATGTCGCAGTTGAATCTCCAGCGGTTCGTTGCGGCTGCCGGCCGGTTTTGCGATGCCGTAACCACCGGCCAAATGCGATGCGACCCAGCGACTCAGATTGAGCGCGGAGTCTTCCTGCTGGTTGAGATGGACGCTGGTTACCAGCATGCCATCAATCCAGTTCACTCCCCAAACATTAAAATCGTCCATCATCAGTTTCACCCATACAGAACTTGAGGTGCAATATATCCTTCTATGCGGTTTCTCGCAAGAACGTCGAAAAACCGAGATAAGCCGACCGATTCTCGGCGCCGAGAGCAAACGGCGCCAATCCGGAATCGAAATTGTAGCGCACGACGGCCCGCAAATGCGCCGGCGCAAAGAGCACGGTTAGGTTGTTCACCACGGAACGCTTTGCTCCCTCGGGCGCGAACTCGGTGATGTCATCCATGCCCAGGCCGTTGACATTGATCCGGAACGTCGAGAAATTCTCGCAAAACGTCGCTCCGGGATAGAGGTCGCGTCCCAGAAAACTGTTTGATTCTCCGAGTCGATTCTGAAACTGCTCGGGCACATCTTCCTCGTTCCAGATGTTTTCATCAATGGTCACTTCCTTTTTCAAGAATGCCGGTAACACTCTTTCATAGAGTAGGCGTCGCCCCCGAAAGAACGGCGCAAAGAACCGCAGCAGCAACAGAAAACGTCTGTCTTCTTTGGGCAAGGACGGCAATTCACCACCGAGATGCTCCCAATACAGCAATTCGGTGTCCGGATCATCAATACAAAACAGCAGCCGAAGTTTGAGAACATGGAATGCGATCCAGAAACGATAGGTGATTGTGTCGAAGGCGCTCCAAAATTCAAGATATTTGTTCTCCATCTCGCCCGGATGGTGATCCGACTCTTCCATTTGTTCGACAAAGAAGGTGTCGGGGAAATGGTTCTTGAATGACGGCAGATGAGCGGCCACGACACGATCCTCGCGCTTGGATGTCCGCGCAGTCAGCGTGCGTATGGCCTCGATGTCGGTATGAAATGCCCCTTGAGCCTCGTGACTGATAAACGCAAACTCGGTAGTGGGAATCCCGAGCGACGCCAGCAGAAACGAGAACTCGGTCAGACGAATCCGCTCATTAAGTTTGTAGTCGCCGACAATGAATTCCGTCTTCATGATCCTGCCAGCCTCGCTTCGAGGTGGAGATTAAGCGGCGTGTAACTATCGAGATAATCACTTAGCCGCTGCAACAGGTATTGTCGTTCCTCGTCCGAGATTTTCAAGTCCGACTTGAGACGCACTTCGACAAG
>CAIYYT010000230.1 GCA_903930455.1 uncultured bacterium
AAACGTCCGTACCGAAGCCATCCCGCCTCGGTTCAATACCATCGTCATCGCCGCCGTCAACGTCGTCTTTCCATGATCCACATGTCCGATCGTTCCCACATTTACGTGCGGCTTTGTCCGTTTGAATTTCTCCTTCGCCATCCTATCTGTTATCCTCCAGATATGTAAAAATCATAAGCATCTAATCTAAGTATATTCCATCTTTTTGGCAAGTGATTCCGGAACTGGCGCATACTCAGCAAACTGCATTGTATAGATTGCTCGCCCCTGCGACAACGACCGCAGCCGAGTCGCATATCCAAACATCTCCACCAATGGCACAAACGCCGAAAGCACCTGGCCATCCGGACGGGAATTAATACCCTTAATGGTGGCTCGCCGTATTCGCAAATCGTTCATTACGTCGCCCAGATACTCTTCCGGCAGAACGACTTCCACGTCCATAATCGGTTCCAACAGAACCGGTTTGGCTTTGCGGCAGCCTTCCTGAAACGCCATCGAACCGGCGATCTTGAACGCCAGGTCAGACGAATCGACCTCATGGTACGAACCGTCTATCAGCCGCGCCAAGATGCCTGTAACGGGATAGCCAGCCACGACACCGCTGGTCATTGCCTCTTTGACGCCCCGTTCGACCGAAGGAATATACTCATGCGGAATAGCGCCGCCAGTTATCTTATTCTCGAACTTGAAGTCGGCACCGCTGTTCAGAGGCTCGAATTCCATCACAACGTGCCCGAACTGGCCACGACCACCCGATTGTCGAATAAACCGGCCTTCAGCCTCGACCGCTGTGGTAATTGTCTCTTTGTAAGCCACCCTCGGGCTACCGACATTCGCCTGCACACCAAATTCGCGCAGGAGGCGATCGACGATAATCTCCAAGTGCAACTCACCCATACCGGAGATAATGGTCTGGCCCGTCTCCTCATTTGCAAATACGCGGAAAGTGGGATCTTCATCGGACAGTCGCCGCAGTCCCTGATCGAGCTTATCCAGATCGGCTTTGGTCTTGGGTTCAATTGCCACGGAGACAACCGGTTCCGGAAATTTCATCATTTCCAACAGAATCGGGTGCTTGACATCGGAAAGCGTGTTGCCCGTAGTCGTAGTTTTGAGACCGATTGCCGCCACGATATCTCCGACACTCGCTTCCTGCACGTCAGTGCGGCGATTAGCGTGCATCAGCAACAACCGGGATATTCGTTCTTTTTTATCCGAATTGACATTGAGAACCTGCCCGCCGGTCTTGACTGTACCGGAATAGACCCGAAAATAGGTTATTTTCCCAACATGAGGATCAGTAGCAACCTTGAACGCGAGCGCAGCGAATGGTTCATCTGCATCCGGCTTGCGGACCACGACTTTGTCGGTCCGAGGGTAATACCCTTCCACCGGCGGCAGATCGATCGGCGCCGGCAGAAAATCAACTATCGCATCGAGCAGCTTCTGGACGCCTTTGTTCTTAAACGAAGAACCGACCAACACCGGTGTCACCTTGCAGTCAATCGTCGCCTGGCGAAGTGCCTTCTTGATACCTTCCACCGAGGGTTCCTGATTATCGAGGAATATTTGTAGTAACTGATCATCGTATTCCGATACAGATTCCAGCATGATCGCGCGCCATTTGCGCGCCCGCTCCATCAGCGACTTGGGAATCTCCAAATCGTCAAAACTCATTCCCTGCGTTTCGTCGTGGGAGATTCTCATCTTCATGTCAATGAGATCGATCATACCAGTGAACATCTCACCTTCGCCAGACGGTATCTGTATCGGTATGAACTGCGAATTGAGGCGCTCCCGCATCATCTTGAGCGAACCTTCGAATGAAGCACCGACGCGGTCCATTTTGTTGATGTAAGCGATTCGGGGAACGTGATATTTGTCGGCCTGACGCCAGACGGTCTCAGACTGGGGTTCGACACCGCCGACACCACAGAAGATGGCGACAGCTCCGTCAAGGATGCGCAGACTGCGCTCGACCTCGGCGGTAAAGTCGACATGGCCGGGAGTGTCAATGATATTGATCTGATATCCATCCCAATAGCAGGTAGTTGCAGCGGAGGTAATGGTGATTCCCCGCTCCTTTTCCTGTTCCATCCAGTCCATGGTCGCAGCGCCTTCATGCACCTCGCCCATCCGATGCACTTTGCCTGTATAATACAGAATGCGCTCGGTGGTCGTGGTCTTGCCGGCATCGATGTGCGCCATGATACCGATGTTTCTAAGTTTTTTAACATCCATAAATCAAGACAAAAAAGTCTCCACTGAGTATTGCTCTTCGCACAAGGCTTCAGCGGAGACCGGGATAACAAGTTATTACCAGCGGAAATGGGCGAATGCCTTGTTGGCCTCCGCCATCCGGTGCGTGTCTTCACGTTTCTTGACAGCTGCCCCCTCATTCTTGGATGCGGATAGAAACTCCGCCGCCAACCTCTCTGCCATGGTCTTCTCGGAGCGACTCCGAGAGTACCCTATGATCCAACGAAAGGCCAACGCAGTCCGCCGGTCGGATGGCACTTCAACGGGCACCTGATAGGTGGCACCGCCAACTCGCCGCGACTTGACTTCCAGCGATGGCTTAACATTGCCAATTGCTTTGTAGAACACATCCAGCCCTTTCTGGTTGTGTTTCTTTTCGATGAAATCCAGTGCATCGTAGAAGATGTTCTCCGCCACGGACTTTTTGCCGCGTTCCATCAAGCAGTTGATGAACTGCGAAACGACCGTATCGCCAAAGAGCGGATCGGGTTTTCGGGGTCGTTTTTCAGCGGCTTTCTTCCTAGGCATATCTCAGATTCTCCACTTTCGCTACTTCTTCTGTCTCTTAGCCCCGTATTTCGACCGACTGCGCATACGGTTTTCCACACCGGAGGCATCCATTGTACCACGAATAATATGATATCGCACACCCGGGAGATCCTTGACACGGCCGCCACGGATCAGTACGATCGAGTGTTCCTGTAGGTTGTGCCCGATACCGGGAATATACGCAGTTACTTCCATCTGATTCGTCAACCGTACACGTGCCACCTTGCGCAGCGCCGAGTTCGGTTTCTTCGGTGTTGAGGTGTAAACACGAGTACAAACACCGCGCTTCTGAGGGCTTCCCTTAAGAGCGGGCGTATTCGTTTTGTAAAGAACTCGTTGTCTTCCTTTGCGTATGAGCTGGCTAATTGTCGGCAAACTAATCCTTTCCTCTATCTATCGTGTTCGTGCAGCCCTAAAAAAGGGCGCAAAAACCCGTAACAAGACATTTAATATAAAGTCAAGCCTCATAGTGTCAAGCGTTTTCTTGGATAATTTCCGCCTCCGCAAGTTGCGTCTTTCCTATCGGTTCCTCATCCAGTTCAATCGAGCGATAGTACTCTATGCCCGTGCCAGCCGGAATCAAGTGACCAATAATAACGTTCTCTTTCAGTCCCTGCAGCCGGTCTTCTTTCCCAGCTACAGCCGCCTCGGTCAAGACCTTAGTGGTTTCTTGGAAGGAGGCTGCCGAGATGAAGCTCTCGGTTGACAGTGATGCTCTGGTAATACCGAGCAGCAGGTCACGCGAGGTTGCCGGTTCACCGCCCTCCGCCATAACACGCTCGTTGTCCAGCCGGAAACGGTTTTTATCGACCTTTTCGCCTTCGAGGAAGTTGGTGTCGCCGACCTCCTCCACCTGCACCTTCTGAAGCATTTGACGCACAATCACTTCAAAGTGTTTGTCGTTGATCTTCACACCTTGCAGACGATATACTTCCTGCACCTCGTTTACCAGGTACTCTTGAACTTCTTCAGTACCAAGAATGTGCAGAATATCGTGCGGATCGATGGCACCCTCGCAGAGACGGTCACCGGCCCGAACCTGATCGCTGGTGTGAACGCGCATATGTTTTCCGTGTGGCACCAAATACTCACGGACTTCGCCGTCAGCGGCTTTGACGAAGATCTGCGTGTTGCCACGGATGATCTTGCCATATTCCACCGAACCATCAATTTCGGAGATCACTGCGGGATCGCGCGGCTTGCGAACTTCAAACAGCTCAGCTACTCGCGGGAGACCACCGGTGATGTCGCGCGTCTTGGAGATATCGCGCGGAATTTTGGCGATCGCCACGCCGGCGAACACCTGATCACCATCGCGCACTTCAAGATACGCACCTGTCGGAATGGAATAGGAGGCGCGCTTCTTGCCCGTCTTGTCGAGGATGTTTATCTGGGGCAACAGGGTTTTCTCGCGTTGTTCAATGACCCAGAGCTGCATCAATCCGGTGATTTCGTCCAACTCTTCGCGCATCGACACGCCTTCGACGATGTCCTGATACTGCACCGTGCCGGAAGACTCAGACAAGATTTCGTTGATGTATGGTTCCCATTCAAAGATCACCGTGCCTTTGTTCTGAGAATCCTGCTTTTCCAGTGAATCGCGTGGGTCGATCTTGAAGACCTTCTCGCCGTCCTGGATACGCATCAATGCCGCGTAAGGCACCTTGTACGTAGCACGCGGGCGATTCTGTGCATCGAAGACTTTCACTTCACCGTCTCTACTGACCACAACCGTTTGTCCGTCATCGCGCACAATTATACGAACATCGACAAACTCGATGTGTCCGTCTGTCTTAGCTCGCACTTGCGATGCCTCAGCAATACGCGCAGCGGTACCACCGATGTGGAAGGTTCGTAGCGTGAGCTGCGTCCCAGGCTCACCAATTGACTGCGCCGCAATCACACCCACCGCTTCACCAAGCTGCACCATCTTGTTGGTTGCCAGATTTCGGCCGTAGCAGGCCGCACACACACCACGTCTCGATTCGCAGGTTAGCACCGAACGTATATGTACCGATTCGATACCCGCGTCTTCGACCAGCTTCGCCGATTCTTCCTCAATCTCGCGACCGGCCTCGACAATGATTCTGTCGGGCTGAATCGGATCGAAGACATCCTCAAGCGTCACACGGCCGACGATACGGTCTTGCAGCGATTCGATAACTTCTTCACCATCTTTGAGTGGTCTAATACGAATACCGCGCACCGTACCGCAATCGGGTTCGGTGATGATCACGTCCTGCGCCACGTCAACCAGACGTCTCGTCAAATAACCGGCGTCAGCCGTTTTCAGCGCGGTATCGGCAAGACCTTTGCGGGCACCGTGCGTACTGATGAAATACTCGAGCACATTCAAACCTTCGCGGAAGTTCGCGATAATCGGTGATTCGATGATTTCACCGATCGAACCAGTAATGCGCTTCTGCGGTTTCGCCATAAGGCCGCGCATGCCGGCAAGCTGGCGAATCTGATCCTTGGAAGATCGTGCACCCGAATCGGCCATCATGAAGACCGGATTAAAACCATCCTTCTCTTTGGCCATACCCTTGAACATCTCTTCGGCGACTTCTGAAGTCGTCCGCGTCCAAGTATCGATAACCTTATTATATCTCTCACCGTTGGTAATAACGCCCTGTTCGTACGCTTTCTGAATATCGGCGACTTCCTTTTCCGCCTGTGCAATCAAGCCTTTCTTGCTCTGCGGAATCGACAGATCGTCAATACTGACAGTTATGCCAGCGACAGTCGCGTACTCGAAACCAATGTTCTTGAGCTTATCGAGAAAATCGGCGGTGAGCACATTTCCCAAACGGGCGTGTGCATCAAGCACCAAGTCTTCGAGGTTAAGGCGCGTTGCCACCTTATTGAAAAAGCCGAGTTCCTTCGGGAAAATCTCATGGAAGAGGATGCGACCCACAGTCGTATCGAGCAACTCACCCTGGTACTCAACTTTGACATAGGCATGCAGATCAGCCATGCCGGTGGCATAGGCAAACAGCGCTTCATCAAGCGACGCGAAAATCAGGCCTTCGCCCTTTACGCCCGGTCTGCCTTTTGTCAAGTAGTGGCAACCGATAACGATATCCTGTGACGGCGTAGCTACCGGTCTGCCGCTGGACGGCAACAGGATGTTGTTGACTGACAGCATCAGAATGCGCGCCTCAAGTTGCGCCTCAAACGACAGTGGCACATGCACAGCCATTTGGTCACCGTCAAAGTCGGCGTTGAAGGCCGCGCAGACTAGCGGGTGCAGGCGAATGGCTTTGCCTTCGACGAGCACCGGATAGAATGCCTGAAGACCGAGGCGGTGCAACGTCGGAGCGCGGTTTAGCATCACCGGATGATCGGCAATGATCTCTTCGAGGATATCCCAGACTTCTGGGCGCTCGCGTTCCACCAGCTTCTTGGCGCTCTTGACGGTCTGGACATAACCTTTCTCTTCGAGTTTCATGATAATAAAGGGTTTGAAAAGCTCCAGTGCCATAGTCTTGGGGAGACCGCACTGATGCAGTCTCAACTCCGGACCCACGACGATAACCGAACGACCGGAATAATCGACGCGCTTGCCGAGCAAGTTCTGGCGGAAACGACCCTGCTTGCCTTTGAGCAAATCAGAGAGTGATTTAAGCGGTCGTTTGGAATCACCGCGCACGGAATTGGTGCGACGGCCATTATCGAACAGCGCGTCGACCGCTTCCTGTAACATGCGCTTTTCGTTGCGCAAGATGACTTCAGGGGCGCGGATGTCGATTAATTTCTTCAGACGATTGTTGCGATTGATCACGCGCCTGTACAGATCATTCAGATCCGAAGTGGCAAACCGTCCACCCTCAAGTGGCACTAACGGCCGCAAATCGGGAGGGATGACCGGAATTCTCGACATGATCATCCACTCGGGGCGATTGTTTGACTGACGAAATGCTTCAATTACACGCAGACGCTTCAGCGTGTCTTTCTTGCGCTGTGCGGAAGTCTCCACCTTTACCTGCGCGCGAAGTGAAATAGAGAGTTCCTCAGTATCAACTTTTTTCAGAAGCAACTGGATCGCTTCGGCGCCCATACGCGCTTCGCACTGCTTGCCGGATGATTCCAGTTCGGCAAACTCCTCTTCGGTAATGATGTCTTTTTCCTTGTA